>JAGHSU010000071.1 GCA_018065685.1 Candidatus Methanocorpusculum equi
CGGCCTTCCTCATTCATCTCCTTAAAGCCTGCAGTGATGATAACGGCCATCTTAACGCCTTTCTGTCCGCACTCCTCAATGGTTGACGGTACAAACTTTGCAGGGATGGTTAAGACCACCATATCCACGTGACCCGGAATTGCCGAGATTGACGGGTAGCACTTCCTTCCCTGAATCTCTTCGCGTTTGTTGTTTACCGGATAGACCGGACCTGTAAACTGCAGAAGGTTGTGGAATGCCGCATATCCCATCTTTGTTTTGTCATCGGAGGCTCCGATGACGGCAACTGAGGCCGGCTTGAAGTAATCAACCGGGACAATCTTTTCAGGGTCATAATGAATCGGAAGAGTGACCGGTTCGTCCTGCACAATCACACGGGCATCGACTGCAGACCCGCCTTTTTCGTAGAGCAGCAGCGGGTTGATGTCGAACTCGACGACATTTTCATTGGTCTCAAAGAAGGTGCAGGCATTCTTTATGGTATTGAACAGGAACTCCTCGTCTTTTGGAGCATCTCCGCGGTATCCTTTGATGAGTGTGTATCCTTTGATGCTTTGGATTAATGAACGGATTTCGTCATCGGTGACCGGCAGAAGACGGATTGCCACATCACGGTGGAACTCAACCATGGTACCGCCCATACCAAAAGTGATGACACGGCCGAATGCCGGGTCAATCTTTCCGCCGATGATAAGTTCAAGGCCCTTTTTGGCCATCTCCTCAACGATGATGCCTTTTATCTCCGCCTCCGGATTGTAGGCTTTTACCGAGGTGATGATTTTCTCATAGGCGGCCTTTGCCCCTTCTGCATCCGGGACACCTACCACGACACCCCCTGCATCGCTTTTATGGATAATCTGGGGGGACACGATTTTCATTACAACCGGATACCCGATTTTTTCCGCGGCTTTTGCGGCATCCTCAGGGCTTGTTACAATCTCAAAGACCGGGGCCGGGACGTTGTATTTCCGAAGAAGACTGTAGCCTTCTGCTTCGGACAACATGTGTGTTTTTTTCTCTGTCATTATTATGTTCCTGTAAATTTCATTAACCCGCCGTCTCAGGCGAATAATTGTACATTATTTATCATGTAAGATTATTTATAGATTGTGCTTTGAGCCCGTCCAAAAAAAAGGTAGTATTTTACGACCGTTCCCCGAAAATCCGCTTAATCTCGTATGCTTTTGCTTTTCGTCCTTTTCTGGTAAGCATATGATTGTCGCGGAGCTTGATTCGCTTGATTCTGAACTGTTTTCCGGCAATGGCCGTAATACAGCCGATTTCAAACTCTTTTTCGCCGTTGACCGTTTCATAAAGCGGCAGGGTGACTGCTCCTTTATTGACCGACGCGCTAATTATTACCACGTCGACAAGCCGCGTCCAGAGGGTGGTGATTTTTTCCGAGAGGAGCTTTTCGCGGCGTGCATTGTCCGCTTCGATTGAGAGCACCTGGACGGTGTATGTGTCGTCTTCGGTCTCGGCTACCAGATAGTCGCCGACAGAGATTATCTCTCCTTCGGCAAGTTCGATTTTCGCGGTGATTGATTCGCTTCCATGACTTACAATCGCTTTGACGTAAAACATCCGCGGCTCTTTTAAGACGACTGACATGGTGTGTCCGCATTCGGTGCAGCGGACAACAGCCTGCGGCGGGTCTTTTAACAGTTCAAAGTCAGTCTCCATATCGCAGACCGGGCAGCGGAGAATTATATAATCCGAATCCTCCTGTTCGGTTCCCTGTTCGGGTTTGTTTTGTTCCATACCTTATTATTGGTTTTCCGGAAAGATATACCTCATGTTTTATGCGTGACCGCGGACAGATTTACAGCTCCCGGTGCCCGGGTGAGGAAGGCCCCGGATTTCTCCGTGATTCAGTCAATGAAAAAAAGAATACTCTTCTGTGCGACTGCTTTCAGAAGAGACCTGCGAGGAGCCCGATAAGGGCGAACAGGAACGTAAATATATTCTCAATTGCTGTTACAACAATAATGTGCACAGCAATGCTGCCTGCAAAGAAAAGAACCAGGGATAAAATCCCAAGAACGATTCCGGCAACAGCGGCACCTTTTCTTCCGACACGCTTATAGAGGGAAGAGCCGCCAAGAACTGCACCAAGCATTCCCAGAAGAAGACCAATCGGATTCCAGAAACAGAGGACTGAGAGAATACCGCAGACTAAAGCGCCAATCGACAGTCCTTTCTTTGTCGTATCAAACGGAAGTTTTTCTGACATAGAGAATATCTTTGCTGTACAATGACATATATTTATCCATTATCCAAATCAATCCAACGGCTATCTGAAGTCTTTTATCTTTTACGGTCCCATATGTATACAGAGAAAACACAAACCCCGTAGGAAAAAACATGCAGCAGGAACTTAAAGTAAGCCGCTGGACGTACGTCCCGTCAGTTATCTTCTTTATACTGGGAGCAGCAGCTCTCATCATCCCCCCGGTCCTTTACAAATCAGTTTCCGTACTGACGCTCGCCATAATGCACCTCTACATCCCCCTCCCGTTCCTTCCGGAAAAAAGTATCCCCGTAACATTTCTTGGAATCGGAATCATCCTGCTTCTCATCGGTGGAGTCCTGCTCTTTACGGAAATCCGTTCCCGCAAAAACAGAACAGCAGAAATTTCCGGGAAAAAACTCCGCATCCTAAGACGCGGCAAAGTACGGGCCGAAATATCTGCTGACGATGTGGTATCCGCTGCAGTCTCAGGAGGCCTTTATGACCGGATAACAAACACCGTAAAAATTACCGTCCGTGCAAAGGTCCCCGGGAAAAAAGCGGACCGCATAAAGACATTCCGGCTCGGGCGTGTGGCAGATGCTGCAGTATCTGCAGCAGCTTTCGACAGCTTCCGCGGCATAAAGCGGACACAGAAACGGACTGCGAAAAAGGAAGAGGCGGCGAAGACGGCAAAGGCGGCAAAGGATACAGATACCGCCGCAAAGAAAGCAGAAAAAACAGGTGCCGCAAAGACAAAAACGGAAGAGAAAAAAACTGCGGCAAAATCCGCAGCGAAAAGTACTGCCGCTGCATCCCCGAAAAAACGGACAAAAGCGGCATCGAAAAAAGATGCAGGTACAGATGCGTTCGAATACCCGGACATCAGAGAGACGAGGCAGATACAAAAAACAGAAGATGACACGCCTGTCCCCCTCACCGAGGCGGAGGCAAAAGCAGAGTATCTGTGCCGCACCGCAGGCTCGGAAAAAGGAGCTGCATTCGAGGATGAAGTCGATTCCCTCCTCCAAAAACGCGACGCATTCCCGTGCCGCCACCGGGCGCTGAAATCGCTTTACATCCCCTACGGTGACGGGTCAAAGCGGCTTTCCGAGATTGACAACATCGTAATTGCAGAGACCGGAGTCTATGTCTTTGAGTGTAAAAACTACTCGGGAACCATCCTCGGAAAAAAGGATGAGCGCAACTGGACTGTGGTCTACGACAGCGGCGAGATGCGGCAGTTTTACAGCCCGATTCTCCAGAACAAAGGACACATCAGATCAATTTCAGACCTCCTCGGAATCCCGAGAGAGATGTTTGCCTCGGTGATTGTTTTTTCCGGCCACACAAACCTAAACGGGGTGAAGTATCCTGAGGAAAACACCTATGTGTTCTGCATCGACACCCTCGCGGCAGAGCTCCGCAAAAAGACTGCATCAGCAAAGAAGGTGCTTTCCGCAAAGGAGGTGGATGAAATCTACGGATGGATTCTGCCGTATACCGAGACCTCGTTCGCGGACCGGGTAAAGCACTTAAACTACGTGGAAAAACTGGCGGAAAAAGAAGAGGGGTAAGTTTTACCCATACAAAGGTAAAACTTTTGAAAATTACATTTTTTACCTTTTCAATGGTAAAACTTTGGAAAATCATTTTTTTACCCATGCAAAGGTAATTTCTCAAAATCAGCCGTAATCCCAAAAAATAATCCGAAAAATAGATATTTTTTATTCGTCTGCCGCCTCGGACTGCCCTTCTGCGGTCTTTCTGATACCCACACCGTGAATAGTCACATCGCCTGCAACAGCAAACTTTCTTACAACCATCCCGACCGCTTCAAGGCTGTCTCCTGCCGCAAATTTCTCATCCAGCGGGACCGAGCGGAAAACAACGCATGTTCCGGTACCGTCATAGATAGTAATCTTCGGTCGTCCAAGGAAGTTTCCGGAGACTGCCTGTACCACACCCTCAACTCTTACAGGCTTTCCAAGCATCTCCTGCGTGAGGTCACTGACTTTAACTGCCTGCGCTTTTTCTTCGTACTCGGGGAGAAGCTTCTGATACTGCGAGCCCATACTGTAGCTGCTGAACAGGGGAAAAATCAGCAGAAGAAGACAGAGCGGAACTCCCCAGACCAGATAGGTAGTGACCCCTGTCGAGAGAAACGACCAGACGAACAGAACAACGAAGATGGCAAAGATAATCCAGACAAGAGGTGAGATGGAAACTCTGATACCCTTTATTTTCATAATGCTTATTGTTGTGCTCTATTAATGATTAAAGCTTCTGACACAAAAGGGGCCGTTCAAACCTGAGACAGTTCAGAAATCCTCCTGTAAAAAGATCATCTTTTACATCCGGCAGCTCCACGTTAGCGGCGGTGCGGAACTGCCGGAATATATTGATATTAACCGCGGGTCATACACCCCGAAGTTACCCGCATGTGCATCGGGGGAAGACTGCCTTCCCGAGATTCGGTCGGCAGTCCGCAGCACTCTCCTCAACGCTATTATTTACTTCTATTATATGTATTATTAATATATATTTCTTGCGGATGTCACAATGATTTTAGTATCCCTCTCCGAACAGATTTGTATAGACTGGTTGTAGTGATACAGAGATGTTTTCCTATCTAACCCGCATCTTTATTAGCTTCCGGCCCCCATCTCTAAGTATGATTCGCCCGATTCTCCTCTACGGAGACCCGCGTCTGCGGGAAAAATGTGCAGATATAGCCGAAATCACCGAAACAGAACACCGCATCCTTGACGACATGGAAGATACCATGCGGCACCACGCATGCGTAGGACTTTCCGCCCCGCAGATAGGAGAGTGCAGGCGGCTTTTTATCGTAAACGCGGCAGGAGTCTTTATCCGCGGGGCAAATCCGGAGATTCTAAGCGAAGGAGCACCTGCGGAGGACAATGAAGGAAGCCCCTGCATTCCGGGAATCCAGCGGCCGGTACGCCGTCCGTCAAAGATTACCTGCCGCTATCTCGATGAAAGCGGGGAAAAAGTTACCCGCGAACTCAAAGGACTTGCTGCCCGTGCATTCTGTCATGAAAAGGACCACCATGAGGGGATGTTATTCATCGACCGGTTAAAGCCGGTCCAGCAGAAGCTGCTCAGACGCGACCTGGAACGTATCGCATCCCAAACCCTGATAAAGAAGGAAGAATAATATCTGATGGAGATACCGCCATGGACGAAACTGAACACAAAGATACACAGAAAGCATCACCTGCCCGCGCTGCACCGGACCGTGAGGAAATCCGTGCACTCGCGGAAAAGATACACCCGGTAATTGAACGAATCGCAGATAAAAATAACTGGGAGTTAAACCCGTTAAAGGATGTGGCAGACTCTGTTATTGAAGGGCTTGCCCGCAACCAGATTATGCGCGGGAAACGCTACTGTCCCTGCAGGCTCCCGTCCGGAAATGAGGAACTCGACAAACAGTACATCTGTCCCTGCAGACCATCGCACGAGGATGTCGAACGCGACGGACACTGTCACTGCTATCTGTTTATGAAAAAGGCCTGATGCTGCACTGAATCAGGCGGAAAGAAAGGATATAAAAAAATAAAAAGGACAGAGGGTCTGCGGCTTTACGAGACCCCGTGCTCCTCAACCCTGCTCCAGCCGAGGATATCACGCTCAACCTGCTCCACATCCGAGGAGATATCCTCGATTGCAATCAGTTTTGCACGTTTTTCAGGCGGGGTGTTGAGTTTCGACTGCTGCTCGTAACGTTCAATCTCTTTTGCAAACTCTTCGGGAAGAGCCGATGCCTCGCGGAGAACAGATACAAACTCCTGCGAAAGATACGTATCAATCTGAACCTTCCTCTTTGCCGTGTGCGAGAGCTTTCCGATGTATTTGCAAAGCTTATCACGGTCCTCGGGCGAGAGCTGCTCTGCGAAATCATATGCCTCGAGGGTCTTTAGCATCTGCAGAATCGGAAGAACAGCATCAAGCGTTATCACATAGACTGTGTAGTCCGCAAGCGGATAAACAAAGGTCTCAACCGCATCCGCAGCGGAGCCGGGGATAACCAGAAACGCATCCTTTCTCACGTTTTCGTTTTTGCAGTACTTTATCATCTTTTCAGCCTGTTCCATCAGATACTTCGGGAAGTTTGCAAGGTCTTCAGGGTTCTTCGGGCTTTTCGCATCAAAGACCGTGTACATGCCCCCGATGTAAAACACATTGTCAGGGGTACCCTGATACGGATATTCTCCCTTTTCGCAGCGGGTAATACAGTACCGCTTGGCGATGACACGGAGAGTGTCTTCCACCTCTTTTTCGTGCCGCTGCCACGAGGTTGCAAGCTCTGCGTTGTGCGCCTCGATTTCATCCCGGACACGCTGCTCGGCACGTTCATGGTCCTCGTTCATCTGGTCAATCAGGGTGTTTAAGGTGGTAATCTTCTGCTCGTACTCGCTGTTTCTCTGCTCTTTGACGCTTTCCTCTGCCGCAAGCTGCTTTTTGACCTCGGTGAGTTCCTGACTCATCTTATCTGCATCTGCTTTCAGTTCATCATACTTTTCCCGTTCATTGAAGGCGGCACCTTCTGCTGCAGAAAGCTTCTCACGCGTCTCGGCAAGGGAGGACTGCAGTTCACTGCTGCTTTTTACGAGCTCCTCATACGCGGACTTTGTCTCCTCGTGTCCGGTACGTTCCGCAGCAAGCTTTTCCGCGGTCACGGAGAGTTCGGTCCGGATGCCCTGAAGGGTGCTCTGCAGGTTCTCGTTCTCACGGCCGAGCGCCTCTTTTGCAGATACGGCTTCAGTCACACGCTCCTTTTCAGCGGCAAGCTTCTCTGCGGTTACAGAGAGCTCGGTACGGATGCCCTGAAGGGTGCGCTGCAGATTTTCGTTTTCCCGTCCAAGGGCCTCGTTTGCGGATGCAGCGTCACTTACCCGTTCCTTTTCAGCGGCAAGCTTTTCCGCGGTTACAGAGAGCTCGGTCTTTATCTCCTGCAGTGCGGTTTTGAGCGACTCGTTCTCATGTCCAAGAACCGCGTTTGCAGATGCGGCATCAGCTGCACGCTCCTTTTCCGCCGCAAGCCGGACCGACTCTGCTGCGAGCAGCTCACGGGTCCTGGCACACTCATTTGCATTTTCAGCCGCTTTGTCTGCCGCCTCGCGCACTCTCCGCTCGGCATCCACGCTGAATGCGGCATAGCGCGTCTCCCGTGCTTTCGCCTCCTCTGCTGCTTCATCTGCAGCTCTTTCCGTATCCGCGATACTCTGCTGCAGCTCCTGATATGCCCTGTCGGCAGAGGCTTGTATCTTTTTCCAGGAGAACAGTCTGGCAAAAAATCCGGCGGTCCGTACATTTTCAAAAAACTCTTCTGTTGCGGGGTGTCTGTTCATTACTACTATTTTATCCCGCTGAGAAGATAAATCTTCGGCGATTGAGGGTGGAGAAGAGAAGACGCTGGATAAAAAAATACGTAACTATTCAGCTACCCTCTGTATCCAACAGGTTGTTGTAACTGAGGTACGGATACCTGAAAAATAAACCGCGAATTACCGCAAATTTTTCCGTTTTCCCAATTCGCATTTTCCGGCGTAGTTCGGCTACAGAACGCTTATCGCGTTCTGTCGAGGCGCCGAACTCCTTGAAAATGCGGGAAAACGGGAGGAGATATCGGATCTGATTGTATTGGTTTTTATGCTATGATTCATACATGTCAGCCTGTTTTCTAATCTCTCTTCTCAATAACCCCGTTTTCCCGCATTTTCCAGGCGTGAGGCGCCCAGACGATGAGCGATTAGCACATCGTAGCCTCACGACTGAAGAAAATGCGAATTGGGAAAACGGAAAAATTTGCGGTAATTCGCGGTTTATTCTCAGACACCCGCACTATCAGTTACAACTACGTGTAGAATACACGAGGGTACCTGAAT
>JAGHSU010000116.1 GCA_018065685.1 Candidatus Methanocorpusculum equi
GGTGCAGAGGACTCGTGGTCTAGTTGGCTATGACGTCGCCTTGACATGGCGGAGGTCCTGAGTTCGAGTCTCAGCGGGTCCACTAGGTTATATATTTTTAGACATTATTTTTCAGATTATTTAGATTAATCGGGGTAATATAACGCAGAATACAGCACTTTTTGTTATTGATCTTCAAAATGACATTACGAAAAACTATCGTGAGATTATTGACTCTGTTAACGCTGCAGTGGAGTGGGCGGAAAAACAGCAGCTGTATGTTGTCTATATCAGGCACGAAAACATAACTGCCGGAGCCGGGACCTTCAGGCCGGGAACAAAAGGAGCAGCGCTGGTACCAGAACTGCGCGTTGTGTCCGCGGATGTCTTTGTAAAAACAAAAAGCAATGCTTTAACCAGCGTGGAATTTTCTGCATTCATTTCGGAACATGGGATTACAGAGTTTTATGTCTGCGGGGCAGATGCAGCGGCCTGTGTGAAATCAACCTGTTACAACATGAGTAAAACCGGATACAAAGTGACCGTCCTCTCCGACTGTGTCACAAGTTACGACAAAGGAAAGATTCCCGGGATGCTGACCTATTATGAAAAGAAAGGATGTATTCTGAAAACATCTGATGAGGTCATGTCCGGGATTTAGATTCAAAGCGCCGGAACAAACAGAAAATGAAGAGTGCATCCCGCGGAACGTCCGGGGGATTATCATGACTGTAGAAAAGATCCGGGTAACTATTCATCCGCTTATTCAGATTGGGAAAGCGTACTGTTTATTATCCCATCCAACGCACAATCGCGCTTAAAACACGGATTCCCCAAAACCTTTATCCCCTCAGCCGCACTATAATAGTGTATCATGAAGAAAACCATCTTCTTATCCATCTCCGCAACCCTCCTGCTCTGTGCAGTCCTCTGCACGGCGGGCTGCGTCGAAGCCCCCACTGACCCGATTGTGGGCACCTATGTGACAGAAACCGACAGCTCAGTCTCCTATGCCGTCTTCGAAAACAGCGGCACCGGCTGCTTTGCGGAAGCCGCAGCCGCGACCGCTGAGACCGGCGAAGACGCATGGGTGCTTACAGGCACCTGCAGCTGGACCGCAGCCGATTCGAAGAACACCTGCACGCTTACCTTTGCGGACGGGAGGGCAGTGACCGCGGTGCTCAACGCGGAGCACGGGGTGATGACCATCGGAGGCGTCGAGTATCAGAAGTATCCGAGCGAGCTCTCCGGGTCGGCGAAATCGCGGAAGACAGCGCTACAGACGGTGATGGTGGAGCTGGGGGTGTTGGCGGTGCTGGAATAACCCCCTGACACCTGACACTCACCCTTTTTTCACCAATCACACCATAGTAAACATCATATCATAGTAAACCAAATATATTCACAGAATTTCCGTGTCAGAATATATCAGCATCAGAGACCATGTCCTATCCCTCCTCGCAGAGCACATACAGGAGATACGGACACGTTTCGGCATCGACACGCTTCAGCTCTTCGGCTCCGTCTCACGGGGCGAAGACACACCTCTTTCTGATATTGACCTTCTCTATACGTTCCAGCCCGGAGCACTGAGCCTTGAACATGTGGCAGGACTTGAAGACTATCTTGAAGACCTGTTTGAAAGAAGGGTCGATTTGGTCTCCCGGAAATGGATTAACCCGTACTTCCGTGATACTGTTCTTCGCGAGGCAATCTCCGTATGAATATAAACGACTCCGACCGGTTTTTCCTGACGCACATCAGAGAGGAGATAGTGCTTCTTGATTCATTAACCCCGGGCCTCACGATTGATAAACTCCTGGAGGATGCGTATCTGAAACACTGTATTCAGAAGTCCCTGGAGATTATCGGCGAGGCTGCAAAGCGGGTCTCTGAAGAAACCCGGAGTCTGTGCCCGTCAATTGCCTGGTGGAAGTACCGGAAACTTCGGAACCGTCTCACGCATGAATATTTCAGTGTTGACTGGGAGCTTGTCTGGACAATTCTTGAGGATGATATTCCGGTTTTGAAGATGTGTGTTGAGAAGCTGCTTGGCTAACCCGTTTTTATCCCCAAAACCTTTATCCACTCAGCCGTACTATAATAGAGTATCATGAGAAAAACACTCATTATTACAATCACAGCAGCCCTCCTGCTCTGTGCAGTCCTCTGCACCGCAGGCTGCGTCACCAAAGACCAGATCCCCGACGACTGGCTGGACTTCACTGACGATGCACCATCAGTACTGCACTTTGAAGCAAACGAAACCACTGTCACCCTCGATTCGCAGGGAGGTTCCGGCGGCACGGCATCGGTCACAGCAACCTATGGGCGGCCAATGCCGTCTGCAACGATGCCGACAAAGACCGGGTATATCTTCAACGGATACTTTGATGCGCAGTCAGGCAGCAACCAGTACTACACTGCAGACGGTTCCAGTGCAAGAGACTGGGATAAAGAGGCAGCAGCCGCAACGCTCTACGCAAAATGGACCGCAAATCAGTACACGGTAACGCTCGACGCAAAAGGCGGCACGGGAGGGAGTTCGACGGTCACTGCGACCTATGATGCACCGATGCCGCCAGCAACGATGCCGACCTTAACCGGCTACACCTTTGCCGGTTGGAGTCCAGCAGTACCGGCAACGATGCCTGCGGAAAATACCACCTGCGTTGCTCAGTGGACAGCCAACCAGTACACGGTTACCTTCGACGCACAGGGACACGGAACTGCACCTGCTGAAGAGAAAGTAAACCACGGCGGAAAAGTCAGTGAGCCGACCGCACCGACTGAAACAGGCTACACCTTCGGTGGCTGGTACAAAGAAGCGGCATGCACCAATGCATGGGACTTCGAAAACGACACCGTAACCGGAAACACGACGCTCTACGCAAAATGGACAGTTAATCAGTACACCATCACCATCTCCGATGCAATCCAGTTCGGTACTGTTACATCCTCTGCTTCATCTGCTGTCATGGGTACAACAATCACTCTGACTGTTACCCCCAACTCTGGCTATCAGCTCAAAGAGAATTCACTTGAAGGAACGTACAGCGGTTCAAGTAAAGTCACTATCACCAATGTTACTGAGAATACATACACCTTCAGTATGCCTGACGCTGATGTTACGGTAACTGCAGTCTTTGAGCTCATCGACAAAGACATCACGATAGATGAAAGCGGGAATGCCCAGGTAAACGAGTACGCTGTCCCTATTAGTGACGGAGAGGATGTCTCCGTCAGAGTGGTTTCAGCAACGAACCTGAACAGAGAAAAAGGTGCCCACTACAAAGCACAAGATGAAACAGCCACGCCTTCAGGAGTGACCGTCTATTCGATATTCAACTTCGCGGGGGAGGTAAAAACGGATGATAAGTCAGTACTGACCGTTGAGGTAACGCTTCCACTGTCATCGGCAGATACTCTAAAGGATACCATCTGTCTTGAAATGTATAAGGACGGACAATGGATACAGATTAAACCGACCGGGGAACCGACTCAAAGCGGAAATGTGTACACCTACACCTTCAAGGTGGAGCATTACTGTCCGCTTGCCATTGTATCGGCTCCCTCACCCTCCGGCAGCTACACGCTTAGCATCCCCTCTGAGGTTACCCTCTAAAAAGGAACGTCGAAGTCAGCCGAGGTCGGGGTGACATTAACCAACTGGACAGAATCCGATGGAAAAGTAAGCGTCACACTGGACTCGAATGATGTTGAGGTTGATGAGGAGGCAGGTCAGAAAACAAAGTTCTTCCTGAAACTAAACGGCAGCCCGGAGACAAAAGCATACTATCAGATTAAGAAGGAATCCGGCGGATCGCTCGTAGCTGCAGGGACTACAGTCTTAGGGCCGGTTCCTCCGGACAGTATGACTGCATCGGAGCCGTCTTACTTCAACGAGAACCTCATCTTCTCCTTTACCGGCAATCCGCCGGTTGCCGGAACGTATACGGGAACCATCACCTTTACCGCATCAGTGAGCAACGACTAATTCCCTTTTTTGCCTGCGGGAGATTTTCAAAGAGAGGTTTGGGTGGATTATCCATCCGCGGGTGTTTTTGCGGGTGTTGTAACTTAGCTGTGATTTTTTTGACGCGCATTCGCGCTTAGAATCCACACCGTAAGTTACAACAACCGCGAAGAACACCAGCGGCTAAAGGGCAGCGCAACGGCGGGCGGCAGGCACTCTCACCTTTCCCTCCGGCACACACACCTATCTGCTCACATCAGCCGGAAATTTAAAAAAAAAAGATATCCGTCTGTTCAGACGAACTTTTTACCGAATGCTTTTGCTTCGGCAATGTATTCGGGATTCTTTTCTGCTGCGTCTTTTACATGCATCATGTTCTTCCACATAAATCCGCAGTCCTTCCAGCCGAACATGCCGCCAAAGACATGGGCGTTTGACCCGTGGACTCCTGCTGCAACATCCTCACCCATGCTTCCGATGGTGACAATGGTCCCGAACTTTTTGTCCTTCGGGATTTTTGAGGAGAAGTCTGCACGCACCATTGCATACATACGGTCTATGAATGCGAGGAAGAGTGCGGGGGCGCGTCCGAAGTAGACCGGGGCTGAGAAGATAATGCCGTCTGCTGCTTCAATCTTTTCAACAATCTCCTGCATGCCGTCCTTCTGGACACAGTATTTGTTCTCCGGTGCTTTGCAGTAGCCGCAGTCGAGACACGGCTTAATCTGAAGGTCCGCGAGGCGGATGAGTTCGGTTTCTGCTCCGGCTTCAGCGGCGCCTTCAAGGGCTGCTTTGGTGAGTGTCAGTCCGTTTCCTTTGCGGGCGGACCCGACAATGCCTATTAATTTAGTCATATGTTTTTATTGGTTTCCCATGTATTTAGGTTTTTTCTTCAGTGAATGAATCGTATCTGCCCCGCAGCTCTATCCCTGCAGCCCCTGCCCTGCCGCTCCTTTCCAGCAGTCTCTTCCCTGCAGTCTCTTCCCTGCAGTCCCTTGTCTGCAGTCCCTTATCCTTTCAGCTGTTCTGCACCTTCTCCCTCCAGGAGAGACATTGTCTCCTCTTTTCTCTTTGAAAGAGCGCACCCGCCGTCATGGGACACGGCAGTTAGTTCGGACGCGGATATCCGGGAAAAGAACGGGGATTCCAGTGCCTCCTTTAAGGAGCAGGTCTTCAGACTCCTGTCAGAGAACGGGGAAAAAGGACACGGCTCGGCAGCTCCGAACGGATTGATATGGAAAAATCCTATTCCCGCCGCAAGACATCCGCCCATAAACTCCTCGTCTCCCGGAAATGAAAGAACCCAGAGCGAGCGGAACCGCCCTCTCGCATACGAGAGCCGTTCTGCCAGATACAAGCGGTCTTCTGCGTCCGGTTCGAGGCCCTGGTCTTTTTCCCCTGATGCAGTGTATTCGATAAAAAAGGCCGCAGCGGTTCCGGCACGGGCGAGCCCTTCGAAGAAGGCATCGGATGTGACCTCTCTGATGTTTTCCTTTGAAACGGTTATTGCTGCTCCGAAAAGAGCACCGTTTGCATGGAAATATTCTGCGGCCGAAGACGCTTTTTCAAACACTCCTGCGCCCCGCCGTTCATCAGTTGCGCTTCTTCCGCCTTCGATACTGAACACCGGAAAGAGATTGCGCGACCGTACAAAAAGCTCCGCCATATCAGTGTCAAACAAAGTACCGTTGGTAAACACCGGAAATATCAGATTCTTTTCCTTCGCGGCAGTAGAGATGACCTCACGGTTTAAGCGCGGCTCCCCTCCTGCCAGGATGACAAAGGAGATACCAAATTCCTCTGCCTCAGAAAAAATCCGCCCCCAGTCCTTTGCAGTAAGCGGTGTATCTTTTGGTGCGTCCGAACAAAAGCCGCATCCGCGTGCATAACATCCTTTGCAGTGGAGGTTGCACCGCTCTGTGATGCTTGCGATCAGAAAGACAGGAACATGCAGTCCTGTCCGTTCATACCGTCTTCTGATGCGCGCACGATGCTTCTGAATGCGCAGCTGCCGCAGCAGAAACCGTTTTTCCTGCCGGTCGGCAGCGGATTCCTTCAAAACAGAGGAGATGAGACGGAAGACTCCGTCATTCAGATATGCAGTAAGTTCGTTTGGGCGCATGGGTGTATTTTGTGGGAGAGGATTATTTAATGGGTTTTCGGTTGGTGTGGATACTCTTTGCTGTTATAAGATTCAATCTGTTTTTGTTCGTCGTTGTTGTAACTTAGGTGCGGCGTTGTCACCAAAACCTAACCTCTTTCCCCAAGCGAGCCGCCCGCGCCATGCGATTGACGAGAGCCGAAGGCTCGAAGTTGGAGCAGGCCCGAAGGGCATACGGCTTAAGCGGGGCTAGGCGCGGGTGAATAGGCTCGCGATTTGCGTAGATTTGCGTAGATTCGCGGTTTTACAGAGAGCATCCACACCGTCAGTTACAACATCCTCAAAGAGCATCCGCATCCCGGATATACCCTCCGGGATTTCCCCCCCATTAATTCTTAAAGCTGTGAATCGGTGCGGGGATTCTTCCGCCGCGGGAGACAAACTCCTCACAGGAGTAGGGGGAGATGGCCTGGACCGGCGCGCTTCCTAAAAGTCCGCCGAACTCAAGCGTGTCGCCGATGGTCATTCCGATGGCAGGAATTAACCGGACGGCAGTTGTCTTCTGGTTTACCATGCCGATTGCCGCTTCATCAGCAATGACCCCTGCAATTGACGAGGCAGACGTGTTTCCGGGGACCGCTATCATATCAAGACCTACCGAGCAGACGCAGGTCATTGCCTCAAGCTTTTCGAGGGAAAGTGCTCCGCGGGTTACTGCATTTATCATTCCCTGGTCTTCGCTCACCGGAATGAAGGCGCCTGAAAGACCGCCCACGAACGAACTGGCCATAACGCCTCCTTTCTTGACCTGGTCATTTAACAGGGCAAGGGCTGCAGTGGTGCCGGGGGCTCCTACTGATGCAAGCCCCATCTCTTCGAGGATGTCTGCCACACTGTCGCCTACCGCAGGGGTTGGTGCAATGGATAAATCCACAATACCAAACGGAACATTCAGCCGCTTTGATGCTTCAAGGGCAACCAGCTGACCGACACGCGTCACCTTGAACGCGGTTTTCTTGACGGTTTCGCAGAGCACCTCAAAGTTTTCCCCGTGAATCTTTGTAAGGGCGTGGCGCACGACGCCGGGTCCGCTTACACCGACATTTACGACCGCATCTCCTTCGGTCACCCCGTGGAACGCTCCGGCCATGAACGGATTGTCGTCAGGTGCGTTGCAGAACACAACAAGCTTTGCACATCCGATGCATCCCTTATCCTTTGTCATCTCCGCAGTTTCACGGACAATTTCCCCCATCAGCCGCACGGCATCCATGTTAATGCCGGTCTTTGTAGAGCCGATGTTTACCGAACTGCAGACCTTTTCAGTAACAGCCAGCGCCTTCGGGATGGAACGGATTAACAGCTCATCCGCTTTGGTCATGCCTTTTGACACAAGCGCAGAGTATCCGCCGAGGAAGTTTACCTTTGATGCTGCGGCCGCTTTATCCAGGGCCTGTGCGAGGAGCACAAAGTCATCGGGGGTTTTGCAGACCGCCCCTCCCACCAGGGAAATGGGAGTAACAGATATTCGTTTGCTTACAATCGGGATTCCAAACTCCTGCTCAATCTCTTCACCCACCCGCACCAGATCTTTGGCGGTTCGGGTGATCTTCTCATAGACTGCGTCTGCCAGTTCCTTTGGTGTGTTTCCTTTGCAGTCGAGCAGACTGATGCCGAGCGTGATAGTTCTTACATCGAGCTTTTCCTGCCCGATCATTGCGTTTGTTTCGTTGACTTCAAAAAGGGAAACCATCGTTTATATCCTGTGCATGCGGTCAAAAATCTCTTCGCGCTGGCAGTGAATCTTGACACCGAGCTCGTCTCCGATTTTGTCCATCTCGGCAGACATATCTGCAAATGAGGCGGTGCTTTTTGCGATGTTTACAATCATCATCATATTGAAGTATCCCTGAACAATGGTCTGTGAGATATCCTCCACATTGACGTGTTTGTCAGAGAGGTAGGTACAGACGCGGGCAATAATTCCCACTGTGTCGCGTCCGACAACGGTTATGATTACTTTTTCCATACTGCTTATACTATTATTCTCCTCAGGAGATAAGGGTTGTGTGGCAGAGGTGCGTTTTTTCCTTTGTTTTTGCGAAAACGGCGGCGGATACGGGAAAGCGTCCCGGTACGCGCAGAGAATTTATCCGCAGTTTCTTCCGTACTGTTCCTCTCTGAAAAAGAGAAACAGACAGGAACCTGCAGAGACAGACAGAAACATACATTATCCTTCAAAACAAATATATGGTTTAATGATAAAACTCAACTCCTCCCCGAAAGTCTATACCGGCTGGACCGAGCGAAGCTGTCACCCCAAAGACACCTTAGCCCGCATCGAACAGTTCACAGGTCCTGCAGGAATAACAAGAGTTGCAGACATAACAGACCTCGACCGTCTGGGAATTCCGGTCTACTCCTGTAACCGGCCCGGCGCTGCAGACGGGGCAATATCTGTTTACAACGGAAAAGGAGGCACCGAAGAGGAGGCGCGTGCCGCAGGCATTATGGAAGGAATTGAGCGCTACAGCGCAGAAGCAATCCCCCGCGACCTGCAGAACCACACCTTTCAGGAGATGCAGCTTGCAGGATACAATGTCTTAAATCCCGAAGAGTTAATCCTCCCGCAGGCCTCCCCGAAGGGTGCTGCAATTCCATGGGCTGAAGGGTATGATATCGTAAATAACGAATCGGTATATCTCCCCTTCTGTGCGGTTGTTCACCCGAATCCCTTATACATGGAAACACTGTTCCGCTCCAGTTCAAACGGAATTGCATCAGGAAACACCATGGAAGAGGCAATATTTTATGCTCTCACCGAGGTCATCGAACGCGATTCCTGGTCCCTTGCGGAGGTCACAAGAAACACCGGAAAGAAACTGACCAATCTGCCGGAGAAAGTTGCCGAGATGGCGGAAAAGTTCACGAAAAACGGGGTTGAGGTAACGCTGCGGGACATCACATCCGATATCGGCATCCCGACGATTGCCGCAGTGGCAGACGATGTTGAACTTAAAGACCCGCGTCTTTTAATGATCGGGATGGGAACCCATACCAATGCGGAAATCGCCATGATTCGTGCCCTCTCCGAGGTTGCGCAGAGCAGGGCAACACAGATTCACGGTGCACGTGAGGATGCAACGCTTGCCCGCTTCCGTGAGATGATGGGCTACGACGGGGTAAAGCGGATGAACGCCTACTGGTTTGCGGGAGAGGAGTACAAGTCTGCGGCGGAGATTCCCTCATGCAG
>JAGHSU010000139.1 GCA_018065685.1 Candidatus Methanocorpusculum equi
TCAGTTGCCGAGGAATTCTCGGCAACTGACACTCCTCGCAAAAAGAACCGCCAAAAAAAGAAAAGAGGAAAAGAAAAGAGAAAAAGGAGACCCAATCCGGACCCTTCCCCATCACCCCACCCCAAGCGCCGCGAGCACCCGCTCATCTGCGACAAAATTCCGCGGCTTTACCCACAACCTCCGCATCGCATACGATGCCGTGGATTTACTGCAGCCGAGATGCTTTGCAATCCGTGATGGCGTCCCGAACTGCACAACAAGCGCCTCGAGCGCCTCCTTATCCCGCAGCACCGGGTAGCGGGTGTTTCCATGGAGGGCGGGGGCGCAGGGGGTGGATGCGGCTGAACTCATTGGCTCCCTCCATTTTCATCCAACATCAGCACCTTTATTGCTGACAGATTCACCACCTTCGGAACATTCTCATCCCGTTCAATCTCCATCCCGCACCTCTGACAGAACCGGGCACTCGCCGGATTAAACTCTCCGCATCTCCGACAGAGACTACTGTAAAGACCCTCATAGACCGCACGCTCAAGCAGGAGTGCCTCCTCGACGTTCTTATCCTTCGCAGTATTACATAGCGCTATCGACGTAGTCTCCCCAAGACGGAACTTCATACGGGGATCCCCGGTGTCACATTTCAGCTGCTCAACATCCGGAATCATCTCTCTGCCTCCTTCTCCTTCATCTCCTCCTTCTCCTTCATCTCCTCCATCTCCCTCTTCTCCTTCATCTCCTTCATCTCCTGCATCAGAAGCTGCTGCTTACGTTCATACTCCCGGGCGAAAGGATCAATCGCCTTCCCGCAGAAGATGCAGAACCGTGAATCCTCCGGGATTACTCCGTCACAGAACGGACACAAATCCTCACCCCATATCTCAAGAATCATCTCCTCCAGAACCATGGCTCTGGCTTTGGGAGAATCCTCTATCCGTAGTTTCAGTCTTTCCGAATATGTTTCACTCAGCCGGATAACCAGACTGTCTTCGGAAGACTCCGGGAGAATCTCAACGTTTTTGGATAAACTTCTCATTGTCATCAGAACTCCTCCACAATACCGATCTCTCTATGATACTCTCTCGCACTCTCGTTAAGCGGCAGACCGCACGCCGTGCAGAACCTGGCAGCGTATGGATTTGCCGTATTACAGCGCGGACAGTTCGTTCCGCAGGTGTACCGGGAAATAATCAGATTCAGCGCCTCCGCCCCATCAAGGCCATATCTTTTTGCAAAGGTGCGAAGGGCCGCGGTCGCCTTCGCTCCCAGGGCAAACACCCCGTCCTCTGTATCTATCGGAGGAAACATTTGGGGAAGACCTTCACGTTCACACCCTTTCATCAGTCTCACATCATTCATAGAAGTACCCCTCCTTGTATCCTCTCTCATACCATCCCTCAATTCCGTTGTCTCCTTCAAACCGGAGGGAGCTTTTGGCAATCAGCAGTCTGCAGCTCATGCAGTATCTTGCGTCATGGGGGTTCATCTTTCCGCAGCGCGGACATTCAAGCTCGTGTTCGTGCTGCTTTAAGAGGCAGTCAATCAGATCCGCACAGTCGGTTACGTCGCGGTTCACGGCAATGGTGTCCAGCTTGTATCCTATCCAGCGGGTCGGCACAATAGCGATAAGTTCGGTGCAGGGGTCTTCCCCCGGCAGTACTCTGATTTCATTCATGTTTTTTCTCCTGTTGTTTTTGTTGTTGATTTTTGTTCATGTTGTTCATGTTGTTCTCAGCTCTTCGTGATGGGTTGCTGCAACCGATGTGTGAATTTGAAGAATGCGCCCCACTGCGGGGGCGCAATGCTCCCTCCCTCAGGTTGGGCGTAAACCATCGGGAGGGAACAAAGATTTCCCCTCCCGGCGTCCTTCGGCCGCCTCCTCCCCCAAGGGCAGTACACAGGATAGGCTGTTGTACCGGACAGTGCGGATCTTCTTCGTGGGGAAAGAAATCCTCACAAACATCTGCACCGAAATCCGTTTTTCATCTGCATCTGCAACGGTCGGCGTATCTCGCCGACCGCCCGCGGAGCGTATCCGTGGGAATCCGTTTACATCCGTGGACATCCGTGTTTTACGCGCGAATGCGCGTCATAGAATTCGCACATAGGTTACAACAACGACCACGAACACCCGCGGAAGAAATACTCTTTCTCCATCTGTGGAAGCCCGCCGTCATTCGGCGGGCTGCGCCGCAGGCGCATCTGCGGGTAATCTGCGGATATCTGAGTCCCGAGCCCTACGGGCGAGCCGGACACCCGCACCTAAGTTACAACAATCCTCACGAAAGAGAGGAAGGGTTAAACCCCTCAGTCCTCCCTCCCGAATTCTCCGGAACACCCGGTGCACGTTCTGCACTCCCCGGAACATTCCCCGGAGCAGGTTCCTCCGCACCCGCAGGCACCCCCGCATGAACACCCGCATCCTCCACGCAGCAACCCGCACGCCCCTTGGTCGTGCTCCAGTTTCGAGCCTTCGGCTCTCAACATCATAAACAGCCGCGCCTCCTCCACGGTCATCGTCTCCCGCCCCTTTTCCATAAGCACCATGTACTTTTCCATGGCAAGCTTCAGCTGCGCGGTGGAACACCCTGCTTCCTTCGCGGAAGCCGAGAGAACCCCGCTGTTTCTTCCAAGGAGCCGCTTTACCATCTCACGGCTCTGCAGCAGCGTGTAGGAAACCCATTCAGACGCCATCAGGCATCACCCGCCTCAGAACCCGCACCGGCAGCCGCTGCCTTTTTCACAATCTCGTACCCGTCGGGAACCCTGGTCTCCAGGATAAAGTCGTGCCACTACTCCGGGTCATAAATTGCCTCAACATCCTTTACATTCACCGACTCATAGCGGAGGAGATTCTCCTCCCCGAACTTTTCAGCCATTGCAGCACGAAGCCCTTTCTTCCCAAGCGCCTTCCCTGCGGTTGCCGCAGAGATGAATGCAAGCTGTTCGTACATCTCCGGGTCCTCCTCGCGAAGAACATCCGTATCAATCGAGCGCTCAGTCTTAATGACCGGGAGAATCTCATACACCTCATCCTCCGCATGGGTGTCAAGGATGCGCTCAATCGTCATCCGGTACTCGCGGTCAAGCACCCCTGCAAGGGTTGCGCAGGAGGTGCGCATCTCAGAAAGCCATAAGGCCTTCTCAAACAGATTCTCCGGGACGGGATGCGCAGCAGTGAGAGCACGAAGCATTATTTCTGCATCGGACATCAGTTGTTCACCTCCCGCGAGATGCGGACGTTCAAAGAACCTGCCTCGATTGCGGAGATTACTGTCTGAAGAGATACTCCGTACTTTTCAGCGACCGGCAGAAGCTTCTCTCCTCTGCAGCAGCAGTCCTTATAAATCTGCTGCGTCAGGGCATCGGTCAGGAGATCTGTGGGCTTTGTCCGCACAACAAAGGTCTCCTCATTAATGAGGTCTGATACGGTCTGCGTTGCAATCCCGTACATCTCCCCAAGCTCGCGGTAGGTAATCCCGCCTTGTGCATACAGCGAGCGCATCTCCCGCACCTGGGCGCCGTTCACCTTTGCATTGCTGTGACAGGAGTTCCCTGCAGGGGTTATGAGCCGCAGGTTCTCAAGGCGGTTGTCGGTTTTTATCTCATTGATGTGGTCGACCTGAAGGAAATCAAGCTCCGGGATTCCGTGCACCGCAATCCAGATGGTACGGGAAAGAGGTGCCGTTGTTGGGCCGACCTTCACATACAGGTACCCCTTAGGAGTCATAAAGGGACGGACATAGTCCATTGTCGTGCGGGAAAAGATGCGTCCGGTGGATGGCTCTGCAATCCATTCCCCGGATTGGAACTTATCGAGGACGAGCAGGTCTGTGGGGTAGGTTCTCTGCAGAGCCATTACGCATCGCCTCCGGTCGCGGCGAGCTCTGCCGCCCCTCCGCATCCTGTACCCGCATATCTCTGTGCATTTTTGAGCGCCTCCATCTTATCCTGCCCTATCGTGCGGTAGTAGGCCATGCAGCAGAAGTAGTCCGAAAGGACGGTTCCGGTCCTTTCCTTATAGACCTCTCGGATGGTCTGCCATGGGTAAGTCGCCAGGGGCGACGGGCGGCTGAAGTGC
>JAGHSU010000078.1 GCA_018065685.1 Candidatus Methanocorpusculum equi
TCTTTATGAGTGCCTTAACCCCGTCTGCTTCGAGGTCGATGTCAACGCCTGCATCTTTGTATGAGTATGCCATCTTTTTACTCCTCCTTATCCAGCTGGAACTCCTCATGAAGCGCCCGGACTGCTTTTATGCCGTCGTTTCCGTTAACCACGAAGGAGACATTCACCTCGGAGCCCTGGGAAATCATCACGACATTGATCTTCCGCTCACCGAGGCTTTTGAAGATGCGTGCAAGTGTTCCCGGTGTCCCGCGCATACCGGCACCTACGACCGATACCACCTGAACATCCGAAGAGAACGTATACTGCCTGATGGCTCCGCTTTCCTGTACCTTTTTCAGGGCCGTTTCGGCCATGCCGATTTCTTCTTCGGTAATAATCATCGAGATGTTCAGTTCGGACGAGCCCTGGCTGATAAGCATCACATTGACACCGGCGTCCGCAAGTGCGGAGAAAATTTCCCCGGCAACCCCTGGTCTTCCGGTAGCAAACCCGGTAACCGATATAAGGCAGCTGTTCTTAATCAGGGACACTGCTTTTACAATGCGTTTGTCTGCGTGGGTCTTTCTGCTGATAAGGGTGCCCGGGTGTGTCGGGTTGAAGGTGTTTCTGACATATACCGGGATATCCTTTTCCATCGCCGGAAGGAGGGCGCGGGAGTGAATTACTTTTGCGCCAAAGTAGGACATCTCCATCATTTCAATGAACGAGATGCTGTCTATGACACGTGCTTCGAGGATAAGCCGCGGGTCTGTTGTCATAACGCCGTCGACATCCGTCCAGATGATAACCTCGTCCGCATCGACACCAGCACCGATGATAGCCCCTGAGTAGTCCGAGCCGCTTCGTCCGAGTGTTGCGATTGAACCGTCTTTGGAACATCCGGCAAATCCCTGGATAACCGGAATCTCTTTCCCGAGTCTGCTTCCAATCCGTTCAGCAATGCGCGGGTAGCTTTCGGGAAGAGCGGATGCATTTCCATGAACACCGTTTGTCATAATGCCCGCATCGCAGCCGCTTATCTGGAAGGAGGGGATGCCAATCTGGCGAAGAGCTGCGGAAACAATAGGTGCTGAAAGTTTTTCTCCTATTGATATGATGTAGTCACGTGAACGCGGGGTTAGCTCACGCAGATTCTGCACCGCGGCAAGCATATCCTTAAGCCGCATCAGCCGCACTTCGAGGTGATCAGACACTTCTGCCACATAGTCCGGTGCAACCTCTTTTAAGGTATCGATGTGGCGTTTTCTTAAACCATCGATGAAGGTCTCAAGGAACTGTGCATCGGCTCCGGAGATGATTTTTTCCGCAGCATCGATAATCTGGTCAGTGACCTTGGTCATTGCCGAGACGACAACAGCCACTTCATTTCCTTTCTCGTACGACTCTTTGATGAAGGCTACAGCTTTTCTGATTGCTGATGCATCCCCGACGGAGGTTCCTCCGAATTTCATTACAACACGCATTGCTCTAACACCAGTTGGTATAGTTGATATATTATATATGTGGTCTGAAGAGATAAAGTATTAGTGATGATGCCGTCCGGCTGAGAGATTCCGCAGGTTCCATTCCTGCCTTCTTTTGCCCTTATTTCCGGAGATTCCCGCAGATAACGATAAATCTGGTCAGAAACGGGTGCTGCTCACACCAACCGCCAAGCATTTAATAATTCTCATCCCATATATAATAACAAATGGCTGATTCTGCAGACTACCGGATAGGAATCGATATCGGCTCGACCACGGTCAAGGTCATTGTCCTTCCCGCGGACACCGATACCATACTTTACCGTTCATATGGAAGGCACTTCTCCAAAGTCAGGGAAAAGACGGTTGAAGCCCTGGGGGAAGCAGCGGCAGCACTCCCTCTTGCCGGTAAAAAAATACAG
Organism: Candidatus Methanocorpusculum equi; assembly: GCA_018065685.1. GTDB lineage: Archaea > Halobacteriota > Methanomicrobia > Methanomicrobiales > Methanocorpusculaceae > Methanocorpusculum > Methanocorpusculum equi. Next base: position 1,889 of record JAGHSU010000078.1, read on the forward strand.
CTTTTAATCACCGGTTCGGCGGGTCTCGGTGTTGCAAAGTCCGCAAATCTTCCCTTCATCCAGGAGGTGTTTGCAACAGCAAAAGCGGTGGAGACCTACATCCCGGAGACCGACTCTGTAATCGAACTCGGGGGGGAAGATGCAAAAATCATCTTCTTCAAAGGCTCGCTTGAGGAACGGATGAACGGCTCGTGTGCCGGAGGGACCGGGGCTTTTATTGACCAGATGGCAACCCTTCTCAATGTCTCCGTCGAGGAACTGGACAGACTCTCCCTCGGATACGAAAAAATATACCCGATAGCATCCCGCTGCGGAGTCTTTGCAAAAACCGATATTCAGCCCATCTTAAATCAGGGGGGAAGAAAAGAGGATGTGGCAGCATCCATCTATCAGGCGGTCGTCGACCAGACAATCGCGGGACTGACACAGGGAAGGGCGCTTGGAAAAACAATCGTCTTTTTAGGAGGCCCCCTGCACTACTACCAGGGCCTTCGAAAACGCTTTGCAGAAACGCTTAACCTCGACGAAAACCATGCAATATTCCCGGAAAACGCGGACTGCTTTGCAGCGCTCGGGGCAGCTCTTTCGACTGAAGGCTACGCTCCTTTCACCTTCGGGGATATCTGTACTGGCATTAAAAACTCGGTCTCGGATGCGGTAACTACAGATACGATGCAGCCGCTGTTTGGAGACACTGCAGAGTATGAGGCGTTTTGTGCACGGCACAACGCAAATGCCCCGCCTTCATCAGACATCTCCGCCTATGAAGGCGATGCATGGCTTGGAATCGATGCGGGAAGTACTACCACAAAACTTGTCTTAATTGATGAAAACGATGAAATTCTCTACACCTATTACGGATCGAACCGCGGAAACCCGGTGCAGATTGTTTTAGAAGAGCTGAAAAAAATCTATGAGGCGGGAGGAGACCGTGTCAGAATCAAAGGGGCAGCTGTTACCGGATACGGGGAGAATCTGATTAAAAATGCGTTTAATCTGGATGCAGGGCTTGTAGAAACCGTCGCCCACTTAAAAGCTGCGCAGCACTTCAACCCGGATGTTGATTTCATCATCGACATCGGCGGGCAGGATATGAAATGCTTCAAGATACGAAACGGTGCGGTTGACAGTATCTTCTTAAATGAGGCATGTTCTTCTGGATGCGGGTCGTTCATCGAGACATTTGCCCGTGCACTCGGCTATGAAATCGAGGAGTTCTCAAAACTTGGTCTTTTCGTAAAGCACCCGGTAAACTTAGGCTCCCGCTGCACGGTGTTTATGAACTCCTCGGTAAAGCAGGCGCAGCGTGACGGAGCATCTGTCGCAGATATTTCAGCGGGTTTATCCATCAGCATCGTTAAAAATGCAGTCTACAAAGTAATCCGTGCCGCGTCCGCGGACGATCTTGGAAAACACATCGTCGTACAGGGCGGAACATTCAAAAATGACGCCGTCCTCCGTGCCTTTGAGCAGGAACTGAAGCGTGATGTGACCCGTCCGGTCATTGCAGGAATCTCCGGGGCATACGGGGCCGCACTCTATGTGAAATCCTTAAACCTTCCCGCATCATCGATTCTGACAAAAGAGGGACTTTCCGCGTTCTTCCACAAAGCAAAGCCGATTACCTGTAAACTCTGTACCAACCACTGTTCACTTACGGTAAATACCTTTGACGGCGGAAGACGCTTCGTCTCCGGAAACCGCTGCTCGCGCCCCCTGGGAAAAGAAAAATCGCCGCTTCCGAATCTTGCGAGATGGAAGTATGAAAAGCTTCTCTCCTACAAGCCGCTTGAAAACGCTCCCCGCGGCAAAATCGGCATCCCCTTCGGACTGAACACCTATGAAAACCTCCCGTTCTGGCATGCCTTCTTTACAACACTCGGTTTTGAGGTAGTATTATCCCCTGAATCCAGCCGAAGCATCTATCGTCTGGGGCAGCACACCATCCCCTCGGATACCGTCTGTTATCCGGCAAAACTGATTCACGGGCACATCATCAGTCTGATACAGGCAGGGGTCTCTGAAATCTTCTATCCCTGCATGTCCTACAATTTCGATGAGCACCTGGGAGATAAAAACTTTAACTGTCCGGTCGTCGCCTACTATCCGGAGCTGATTGCAGCCAACGTTCGTGAACTATCCAAAGTGCACTTCAGATACCCGTACTTCGATCTTCATCGTCCGAAGGACTTTGCAAAGCGGGCAGTGAAATACTTTGGAGAAACATACGGCATCCCTGCAAAGGAGGTGCGCTCTGCAGTAACTGCTGCGTATGAGGCATATGAGGCCTACAAGGCGGAGCTTCGTGCAAAAGGCGAAGAGTACATCAGATATGCCCGTGAGCACGGCTGCAAAATCCTCATCATGGCGGGAAGGCCGTATCACATTGACCCTGAAATCGGACACGGTATTGACGAGCTTGCGGTCTCATACGGATTTGTGCTGATAACAGAGGATGCAGTATCTCCGCACATGACCAAAGGAAAACGCACAATCCTGAACCAGTGGTCGTATCACTCCCGTCTCTATGCGGCAGCAGAGTATGTCTGCACACAGCCCGATATGCAGTTAATGCAGCTCGTCTCATTCGGCTGCGGCACGGACGCGGTAACAACCGATGAGGTCCGCGAAATCCTCGAGTCCGGTGGAAAAATCTACACCCAGATAAAAATCGATGAGATAAGCAACCTCGGCGCGATTACCATCCGCCTGCGCAGTCTTATGGCTGCTGTGGAAGCCCGCGAAACAGGAGGATTCTAAATGGCAGAACTGGTCTATGACAAAACAGGACGCCTGCTCTTTACCAAAGAGATGGCAAAGGAGTATACGATACTGGCGCCGGAGATTCTTCCGGTCACCGCAAATATGCTCATCAAACTCATGATGTTTGAAGGCGGGTATCACAGCATCGAGCTTCTGACAAATCAGGACAGAAAGGTTGTGGAAACCGGACTCAAATATGTCCACAATGATATGTGCTATCCTGCAATTCTTTCCATCGGGCAGCTGGTCGAAGCGGTTGAGTCGGGAAGATATGACAAACACAAGGTTGCTTTGATGATTACCCAGTCTGGGGGCGGATGCCGTGCCTCAAACTATCTCTACCTCTTACGAAAAGCACTCAAACGTGCGGGCCTTGAGTATGTGCCTGTCATCTCCCTGAACTTAAGCAGCCTTGACCGTCAGCCCGGCTTTAAAGTTACGGTTAAACTTGCCATTAAAGCCGTGTTTGCGATGATGTACGGAGACCTGCTCGTAAATATCGGAAACCAGTGCAGACCGTACGAGGTGCACAAAGGAGACACTGATGCGAAGATTTCCTGCTGGACTGATAAAATCATCGACCTCTTTTCAAAAGGAAAAGCGGTCTGGTTTAAGCCGATGCGGAAGCTGATGGAAGAGATTATTGAGGACTTTAAAACAATCGAGTGCGACCGGTCCGTGGAAAAACCGAAAGTAGGCGTTGTAGGGGAAATTTATGTGAAGTACTCTCCGTTTGGAAACAACAATCTGGAAGCGTTCATCTTAAAGGAAGGGGCGGAGGCGGTAGTCCCCGGCGTTACCGACTTCCTGCTTTTCAAGGGAAACAACCGGTATGTTGATGTTGATCTCTATGGAGGAAGCCGCATCAAAAAGGCCGCGATGTGGTGGTATCAGTGGTTTATCTGCAAATGCCAGGACATTATGATTGAGGTACTTGAAAGTGACGGAACGTTCCGGGCTCCGTGTCACTTTGCCGACCTGCAGGAAGTGGTTAAAGGATACCTCGGCTGCGGAAACAAGATGGGTGAGGGGTGGCTTCTTACGGCGGAGATGCTTGAGCTGATTCACTCCGGCGTAAACAATATCGTCTGTACGCAGCCGTTCGGGTGCCTGCCAAACCATGTCGCAGGCAAGGGAATGATGCGGAAAATCAAAGATGACTATCCGAATTCCAACATTGTGGCAATTGACTACGACCCGGGAGCCACAAAGATTAATCAGGAGAACAGAATCAAACTGATGCTTGCAAATGCGGCACGGATGAAAAAGGAAGCATAATTAAACGCTCACCTTTTATTACCTTTCGCGGCGAATAATATTACATCATGTCTGACTCCCCGAAAAAAATAGCAGAAATAGCAGAGATAACGGGTATCTCCGAAGACATCTGCCGTCAGATTGCCAGAGACTTTGAGGAAATCCTCCCCGGAAAGAAAATAGGGAAAGTCACCATCTACGATGATGCGGCAGTTGAGCGGTTCCGGAAAATTGCCGACCTGCAGAATCAGGGCTGCTGCCGGGAAGTCATCATCCCTGCTATCCGCGGGGGAAAATCCCTGGAAGAGCGTGCCGCAGAGGATATGAAGCGCTTCGGCATCGAAAACAAGCCCGCGGAACAAAAGCCGAAAAAGCCGCTTAACTCCCAGATACCGGTAGACAAACCGAAAACCGAGACCGAAGAGGCGCTGCTGCTTGCGGTTAAATCCCTCGAACAGAAAATTGCCGCAATGGACCAGCGCTCCTCCGCGGTCCGCGACGCAGGTGAGGATAATCTGAAAAAGATTCTCGATGCGGTATCAGCAGTTTCCGCAGACATCGCTGCCCTGAAAGCGGAGATGCACACTCTCTGGGATCAGGTTGCAGAGCTTGAAAAATTCCTGCAGACGCAGTCGGAAAAACCGTTCTGGAAACGGTAGATAAAAACTGTTCACTTCTTTTTTCATTTTGGCATATATTTAGCAGAGCTCATATCCTGTACCCGGTTTTTGGCAATCGGGAAACTATTTAATCGCTCAGAAGAAACGTGTATTCACAGAAATCTCCAGTAGTCAGGAGATAAAATATCATGAACTATCCGAAAAGTAAATCATATGAAGGGCTCATCAAAGGAAAAATAATGGGTCCGAATCCGGTAAAACTCACCGAAGAACTGCTCACCATCGTTACAATCCCGAAAGGTTCCCGTGTTCTTGACCTCGGCTCGGGCCAGGGAATCACCTCGGTCTTTCTCGCAAAAGAGTACGGACTGAATGTCACAGCGGCAGACCTCTGGAGCGACCCTGCGGAGAACACCGCATTTTTTGCATCATGCGGTCTGACTGAAAAAGAGATTCAGGCAGTAAAAGCCGATGCGGCCGACCTGCCGTTTGCAGAGGAGACATTTGATGCGGTTGTCTGCACCGACTCATACAACTACTTTGGACGTGACCCTGACTATCTGGAAAAGCACCTACTTCCGTTTGTAAAACATGGAGGTCTCGTTTTAATCTGTGTCCCCGGAATGAAAAAGGACTGCCATGACTATCTTCCGGAAGCGCTCCTTGCCGCGTGGACGCCCGAACAGCTCGATTACATTCATGATGCGGAGTACTGGAAAAACCTGATATCAAAAACAGACGGGATAACAGATCTCTCGGTTTTTGTAATGGAATCAAACACAGAGGTCTGGGAGGACTGGCTTTTAGAAGACAATGAGTATGCAAAAGGGGACCGGAAAGCATTTGATGCAGGCGGGGGAAAATACCTGAATTTTGTGGGGATTCTGTTGAAACGGGCATAATAGTACCCCCGGTACCAATAGTCTTCTTTTTTACCTTTGACAACCTAAATTAATACAGTATTTACAAATACGGTATCGAGGAGTTATACTATGACGCAACTCAGAATTACTGATACGACGCTCAGGGATGCGCACCAGTCACTCGCAGCAACGAGAATGAGGACTGAGGACATGCTCCCTCTTGCGCGTGAGATGGAAAAAGCCGGGTTCTGGTCGGTTGAAGCATGGGGCGGGGCTACATTTGATACCTGCATCCGCTACCTCAATGACGACCCGTGGGAACGTCTGCGGAGTCTGAAAGAAATCTTCGTAAAGACACCGATACAGATGCTTCTTCGCGGACAAAATCTCGTAGGGTATCGTCACTACCCGGATGATGTCGTAAAAGCATTCGTAGCAGCAGCGGCCAAAAACGGGGTTTCTGTTTTCAGAATCTTTGATGCATTAAACGATATCCGCAACATGGAGTC
>JAGHSU010000035.1 GCA_018065685.1 Candidatus Methanocorpusculum equi
TTACTTTCCAGACTTTCCGGAGATGCGGGAGTGTGGAGCATTCTTCTCCCCCCTGCTCCTGTCCCTTCACCTTCCCGGAAATTGGAAAGTCATTTTCAAAAACGATGCAAAAAAGATATTTTCAGAAATAAAACCCTGAGCGTCTCCCGTTGGCTTTCCACCCTTCCGGGAAAGTCATGGAAAGCCTCGGAAAGTCAGGAAAGTCAGTCTGGTTCTGATGCATCCCCGTTATCCGGTTCCAGAAAGGTGTAGTTCTTTGACCCGTCCCATTTTAAGAACTCTTCCGCATCCCAGTCAAGAGATTTAGAGAAGAACATACGCGGTCACCTCTGGGTTTACGGCGAATAAAAGACGCGGCTAAGGGGCTCGCGGATCACCTCCTAATCAAAATCTTCCTTAACTCAATATTTATCTCCTAAGCACACCAACATATAAGCACATGAGACAGATAGCCCTCTACGGAAAAGGAGGAATCGGCAAATCAACCACCTCGGCAAATCTCTCTGCCGCGTTTTCAGAGTCAGGGCTTGACGTCATGCAGATAGGCTGCGACCCCAAGCACGACAGCACCCGCATGCTGATGCACGGACAATGGATTCCCACCGTCCTCGGGCAGATGTACGAAAAAAAGGATATACAAAAAGAAGACATCATCTTTGAAGGATTCGGCGGCGTCAGATGCGTTGAAGCAGGAGGACCTGAACCCGGAATCGGCTGTGCGGGGCGGGGCATAATTGCCACATTCCAGCTGCTTGAAAAACTGAGTGCCCTCTATGGAGATATTGTAATATATGATGTGTTAGGAGATGTCGTCTGCGGCGGATTTGCGATGCCCATGAGAGACGGCTACGCACAGGAAATATATCTTGTAACAAGCGGCGAATTCATGAGTCTCTATGCCGCAAACAACATCGCAAAAGCGGTAAAACGCATCTCAGGGGGGCGGGCTGCAAACTGCCGGCTCGGGGGTGTTATCTGCAACGCAAAGGACATGGAACATGAAACCGAACTCGTAGCAGAGTTTGCGGACCGGATCGGGTCAAAACTCATCTGTGCGATTCCGCGGAGCAAAACAGTCCAGACGGCAGAGATAAACCGCATGACCGTCATCGAACATGACCCGGCGTCCGCACAGGCAGACGTCTATCGCAGATGTGCGAAAGCAATTCTTGAAAATACTGGCCTTAAAATACCATCCCCCTTAGAGCCCGAGGAGCTGGAAGAACTTGCCGGAAAATATCTCTGAACGAATCCCGGAACAGCTCTCTGAAAAACGGCTCGGGGGCTGTACCCTTGGAGGGGCCATCGCTGTCACCTCGTTTATCTCCGACGCAGTAACCGTAGTCCATGCCCCGAAAGGGTGCGCTCATCAGGTTTTTTCCATGCTCCATGCCTTAGTGGAAGAGGCATCGCTTCCGCTGCTTCCTCCGTTACTCTCCTCGGATATGTCGGACCGTGAGGTCATCTTCGGAGGAGAAGAGGCGCTCTCTCTCGCCCTCGACAAAGCGGCCGCGAAAAACCCTGCATTAATTATTACCGTCTCCTCCTGTGTTACAGAAACCATCGGAGACGACAGCGAAAAGGTCTGCAGGGCGCACCCCGCAGCAGACAAAATCATCACCCTTCCGACAGCTGGATTTCTTGGCGGACGCGCCGAAGACGGCGAAAATACAGCGCTTCTTGCGCTCGCAACTCTCGCGGAAAAATGCGTCCCTCTCCCGAAAACGGCAGCTATTATCGGGGAAAAGAATCTGGAAACAGAGGTTGAGGAAAACTATGCCGAGGTGGAGCGGCTCCTATCCCGGCTTGGGATTTCAGTAACCCTCAGATTCTGCAGAAACATTCAGGCAGCAGAGATTGGAAAATTAGGAGAGGCATCTTTTTTCATCATCCGCGACGAGCGGGTTTTTCCGGCAGGTGCTGCAGTTGCGAAGCGGTTTGACCGCCCGTATGTCGCAGAGTTTCCGCGGGGTCTTTCCGGATGCGTCACATTTCTGCGGGATGCGGGACACTGTGCTCGGATTCCTGAAGAGGGGATTGAGCGTGCCGTGCGTGATGAAGAGGCGTACCAGAAACAGATGCTCGAACCCTTTGAGGAGATGCGGGGCTCATCTGTCTATCTCGGAGCCCAGCTGATGGAAGGAACGTTTGATGCGGCGCGGGAGGCGATGGAGCGTCTCGGAATCCGTGAAGCTCCAGACGGAATCCCGTTAAAGCTTCCCTTCTACCTGCCCGTCGGCGTATCCGGAATGATGAAAATGCTCTATCTCTGGAGACGGAGGATACGCGGATGAGCTGCGTCGAAAATCCGCTGTCCCCCTGTGCAATGACCGGGGCATGTGCGGTTCTATCCGGATTCAAGGGGCTCGCGGTTGTTGTCCACGGCTCATCCGGATGCTACTACTACCCGAAGGCTCTGTTAAAGACGCCCCTTTACTCCACGTTCCTGCTCGAATCAGAGATTGTGCTTGGAACCGTTGACCGGCTCAAAGAGGTGGTCTCCGGACTGGAAAAAACAGGGAAACCCGTTGCGGTGGTAAACACCTGCGTTCCGGCGCTGACCGGCGAAGACCTGTCAAAGGCGTTTGCAGCGGTCACTTTACCCTCCGGGACTGAAGCATCCGGAGCGGTCTTTGTCGATGCCCCAGGATACATCGGCGATGCAGCGGCAGGTGCTGCTGCCGCATACAAAGCCCTTGACATCCGTATTAACCCTGAAATCCGCGGGGTAAACATCGACGGTGTTCTCTCGCTCGACCTGTTTGCGCGGGGAAACCTCCACGAGGCAGAGCGTCTGCTCTCCCTGATGCATATTCCGGCTGCTGTCAGATTTGCCTCGGACACGTATGCACATCTGATGTCAGGTGTCGCCCCGTTTACGGTATCCGTCAATCCTTCGTGGGATGCGGGGGTTGGAACGTACCTTGGCTCCTTCCTCTTCCCCGAACTGAAAAAGACCGCAGAAGCGCTTGAAAAACAGTTCCCGGGTGCGGTCTTTGACGTCTTCTACGAAGAGCTTTCACGCGCCGACGAGCAGATGTTTTACTATGCGGACAAATATCTCCGGAAATATGCGCCGCCAAGGGCCGCCGTTACCTCCGGCCGCGGATACTGTGAGTTTGCAGATAAAATGCTTCGAAGGTACTTCGGCTCCGACGCGGCCTTACAACTCCCGCGTGAAGAGATAACCGATTACACGGTAATCTGTGAAAAACTGCAGGAGTATAAACCGGATCTGCTGCTCGGTTCATCCTTTGAGGCGGCAGCGGTCCGTGAGATTCCCTGTGCATTCGTTGGAATGACACACCCTGACCGGAGCAGAATCTCCATGTCTGCCTCGGCGGTCTCCGGTATCGAAGGGGGAATTTCATTTATGGAGCGGTGCATAAATGCGCTCATCGACGTAAAGAAGGGGATGTAAAGCCCTTTTTTTTCTCCAATCAACACCCCCTCCAATCAACACCCTTATCTGTTCGGAAAACATATATGTACTATGTTAACGTGTAGCACACTAGCACTCTGCTGCACGAAAAGGAACTGCAACCATGTTCTGGAATGAAAAAATAGAGACCTTAAAGGGTCAGGAACTGCGCGACCTTCAGTTAAAGCGGCTGAAATGGACTATTCATCAGACGCAGAACATCCCCTTCTACAAACGGATGTTCAAAGAAGCGGGGCTTCATCCTGACGACATCAAAACGCTTGAAGACATCCGGAAAATTCCGTTTACCAACAAATCAGACCTGCGCGACGGATATCCCTTTGGATTCCTTGCGGTCCCGATGAACAAAGTAAACCGTATCCATACCACATCGGGTACGACCGGAAAACCCACCGTTGTAGCATACACAAAAGGCGACCTTGAAACGTGGTCCGAGCTGCTTGCACGAAACTTCACGATGGCGGGACTCAAAGCGGGCGACATTTTTCAGAATGCCGCAAACTATGCGCTCTTTACAGGCGGCCTCGGAATTCACATGGGGGCGGAAAAAATCGGAGCGGCAGTAGTCCCCTCCGGGACCGGCAACACGAAGCGCCAGATAGAGATGATTGAGGACTTCAAGGTAACAGCGCTTCACTGTACCCCGAGTTATGCGATGCACTTAACAGAAGTCGCCGAGGAGATGAACGCTGATTTATCCTCGCTTAAAGTGGGCTGTTTCGGCGCCGAGGCCTGGTCTGAAAACACCCGCAAAGACCTTGAAAACCGTCTTAGCGTGGAGGCATTTGACAGCTACGGCATGAGTGAACTCTTCGGACCCGGCGTTGCTTTTGAGTGCGGGGAACACGACGGTCTCCACATCTGGCACGACAGCTATCTCGTGGAAATCATCGACCCTGAAACAGGCGAGGTACTGGAGCCCGGAAACCACGGGGAACTTGTGGTAACTCCGCTTGTAAAAGAGGCAATGCCTCTCCTGCGCTACAGAACACGTGATATAACCATGCTCATGGAAGATGACTGTCCGTGCGGCAGAGGTCCGAAGCTTGCCCGCTTCTTTGGAAGAAGTGATGATATGCTCACGGTTCGCGGAATCAATGTCTTCCCGAGTCAGGTTGAGCATGTGCTTCGAAGCATCCCTGAAGTCGGAGACCAGTTCATGGTCTACATCGACCGCGGCGAGAGCCACCTTGATGAATTTACCATCCAGGTTGAGATGAACAAAACCTTCTTCTCGGGCGAACTCTCCGACTTTGTGAAGCTGCAGCAAAAGATTGTAAAGACGCTGCAGGATACCATTACCGTGCGTGCGCGTGTGGAACTCGTTGAGCCCGGTTCACTCCCCCGCTTCGAAGGCAAAGCAAAAAGGGTAATTGACCGCAGGGTAATATAATTAGGTACATTTACAGAATATGGTATACTATAACGAAAAACTTGAGACAATGCCGAAGGAGGAAACGGCCCGCCTCCAGTATCAGGAGCTGAAGGCTCTCCTGGACAGAGTCTACCGGAATTCGGCATTCTATCACGGAAAAATGAAGGAGGCGGGAGTCAGCCCCGATGACATTAAGTCCATCGAAGACATTAGAAAACTCCCGTTCATGAAAAAAACCGATCTCCGCGACAATTATCCGGATAAGCTGGTTTGTGTTGACCGTGAGGACCTGGTGCGGTTCCACGTCTCCTCGGGCACGACCGGAAAACCCACGGTTGTTTCATACACGAAAAATGATATTGAGATGTGGGCAGACGCGGTAGCCCGCTCGCTTACCGCCTGCGGGCTTGGAAAACGCGACGTGATTCAGGTCTGCTACGGCTACGGGTTATTTACGGGCGGCCTCGGGCTTCACTATGGTGCGGAAAAACTCGGAGCAGTCGTCATTCCTGCATCCACCGGAAACACCGAGCGCCAGATTGAACTGATACAGGACTTAAAGACCACGGCAGTTGCAGGTACTCCCTCGTACTTCATTCATCTGCTCGACGTTGCAAAGAAGATGGGAGTGGACATCAGAAAGGATACGAATCTCAGGATCGCAGTCCTTGGTGCAGAGCCGTGGACCGAGGAGATGAGGCGCTATATCCATGATATCTCAGGAGTTACGGCACACAATATCTTCGGAACATCCGAGCTTTCAGGTCCGATGTTCTGCGACTGTGAGGAGATGCACGGAACACATATCCACAGTGATATCGCCTATACGGAAATCATTGACCCTGAAACGGGTGAACCCCTGCCTCCGGGAGAGAAAGGAGAACTTACGATAACCGTTCTGAAAAAAGAGGCGTTCCCGATGATCCGCTACCGGTTAGGGGACGTTTCATCGATTCTCGAAGGGGAATGCCCCTGCGGCAGAACAAGCCCGAGAATTGACAGAATTACCGGGCGCGTGGATGATATGCTGATTATCCGGGGAATCAATGTCTTCCCCTCGGCTGTTGAACATGCGCTGCTGAAAAACCCGTTCCTGACCAGTCACTTTGTCATTGAGGTCTCCCGCAAAGGAAGACTCGATGATATGCTTGTCAGGGTCGAACTAAAGCCCGAGGCAATGACTGACAGCATCAACGGCCTTATGCAGATGCAGGCCGTTGTCGAGCGGACTCTCCGTGACGCGCTGAACGTCGCCGCACGTGTTGAGTTATGCCCTCCGAACTCCCTCCCGCGCTTTGAGGGGAAAGCAAAGCGTGTCATTGATAAAAGAGTGATTTAACTATGAATGAAGAATACATTATCAAACAGCTGTCAATCTTTTCGGAAAACAAAGCCGGAAAGTTAGCCGCAATCGCCAAGATTTTTCTTGACACCGGCGTTTCGATTCAGGCGTTTAACATCGCCGAAGCAAATAATTTCGGAGTAATCCGTGTCATTGTGGACAAGCCCGAGGTCGCATTTGAGGCGTTTGCAAAGCAGAACTATGCGCTCAAGTACACAGATGTTCTGGCGATTAAAATGCAGGACGTCCCCGGGGGTCTTTTCGAGGCAGCAAAACTCATAGGGGAACTTAACATCAACATTGAGTATGCGTATGCGTTCCGCTCGGGCGAGTATGGTGCACTTATTGTGCGCGTCGCAAATCCGGGTGAGGCTGCGAAAGCTCTTAAGAAAGCAGGTATTGAACTGATTCCTGCAGCGAATTATCATTTCTGATTCCGGAACACTCCGGAAAAAAAGCAGGGGGAATCAAACCCCTGTTATTTCAAACCCGTTTTATTTTGTAAGCACTGCACCGTGATTCTGTCCCTTTGTCACGGTAAACGAGGCGTAATCGCCAAGTTTTTCCTCAAGCTCTTTTACAACTGACAGATCGTGTTTGTCATAGACTCCGAAAAGTGTGGGGCCGAGGGACGAAAGACCGACGCCCGGACATCCGCACTCTCGCATGAGATGCATGGCGGAAGAGACCTCAGGCGGCTGAAGCCGGAACTCGATTTTGTTAAATGCAATCTCCTGGATTCTGTTTAAAACCGCGGAAAACCCTTCAAGATCCTTTTCAATCAGGAACGGAATCATGTTCATAAAGATGATGTGGGATAACAGTTTCACATCTTCCTTGGGGACCGGACAGTACGTCTGGAAGACATTAATCTCCGCACTTCCGCTTAAGTAGAGGCCGGTGTTTTTCGGGATTGCTAAAACGATGTTCCACTCTTCAGGAAAATCATATCTTCCAAGAAGCACCGGAGGTACGGGGTCGGATGCGGATGACGGCATGAAACTTGCCTTCTGTTTTTTGCTGTGCCCGCCGTCTGCGATAAATCCCCCGAGATCAAATCCGTATGTGCCTATTCCGGATGTTCCCGCACGTCCCACAATTTTTGCAAGCTCCACAGCCGAAAGGTGAAGACCTGCAGCTTCCGTCATTAATTTCCCGGTTGCAAGGGCAATCTGTGTGCCGGAACCAAGTCCTGAGTGTGTCGGGTAGGTAGAGTTTACGGTAAAACAGAAGTTTTGCTCAAGTCCCAGCACGCGCCGTATGTTCTGTTCGGCGCGGGTAATTTTGCGGGTGTATTCAGCGGTTACTGCCTGCGGCAGATTTTTTTCCGAAAACTCGACATGGGTATCTCTGTCAGTTTCCTCTGCGGTAAGAGAAAGAGATGGATTCTCCAGAGTGATACCGATACTTCCGTCGACGCGTCCGTATGATCCGTTCAGATCTATCAGAGCAATGTGCAGCCTCGAGGGCGTGATAATTTGCATATGATCACTTTCTCCGTTGTAATCGAAACGGGATATACTTTTCGTTTCTTTACTGTGCGCGTTGATTCATGTATACTATCATTTGTATCTCCGGATTATGCGGGAATATGCCGGTCGTTTTTGCAAATAATCATCAGCATACACAGGAAATCTAAAAACAGGGACCGGAGAGTAAAGATGCTGCATCATTAATAGAAAAAGGAATCCTTATATTGAAACAATCACATATTTTTATGTGTCCAGAGAGGGGGCTGACAAAGTGCAGCCTGACCGAAAGGTCGTGGACATATCTTTCTGCAGAAATGCGGAAATGTATGGCACAGGGCCCTCCTGTGCGTGTGTAATCGCAGTTTTATACTGCCGGAAAAGAAACCGTCACTTACCATTCAGCAGTAGCTATAAGCAATTACCAGCAGTTTTCAGGAAAAGTAACGGAAAAGAAGCCAAGAAACAAACACCTTTCAAGAGGCAGAATTATGGCAAAATATAAAGATGTTATCGACCTTTACGATGACAAGGGAAAACTCTTAAAGAGCAACGTTTCCCTCGACAAGATCAGCCCGGTTATCAACCCGGCTATCAGAAAAATCGTTGACACCGCAAAGAGATCTGTTGCAGTTAACCTCGGCGGAATGCAGGATGCTTTAAAGACCGGAAAGATCGGAAAGCACCAGCAGATTCTCGGACGTGAACTTAACCTCGATATCGTAGGCCACGTTGACGCAATCGAGAAGAAAATTAAGGACTACCTTTCCGTCCCCGGAGAGAAAGCAGAGATCAAGCGCTTCAACGGCGACAAACTTCTCTTAGTCAAAGTCCCGTCCGCACGTATCGAGGCAGCAGCAACCTACGATGTTTCCTTAACCAACGTCGCAGCAGCAACCACCTACGCAGTAGTTGACGAGTTCAAGGTTGGCATGTTCGATGCATCCACTGTCAAGGCAGCAGCATTCGGTACCTACCCGGTTACCATGGACCTTGCAGGAGGAGCATGCTCTATGATCATGTCCATCCCGCAGAACAACGAATCCTTAGGTTACGCACTTCGTAACGTCCCGTCCAACCAGACTGTCATGATGACTCACCGCAATGCAATGCAGGGTGCAGCACTCGCAGCAACCTTCGAGCAGGCAGGAGAGTTCGAAATGGGTAACGCAGTCGGACCGTTCGAGCGTGCACAGCTCTTGCTCTACGCCTACCAGGGATTAAACGCAAACAACATGGTCTACGACCTCGTTAAAGAGAACGGTAAGACCGGAACTGTTGGTACTGTCGTCCAGTCCTTAGTCGAGCGCGCAATTGAAGACAAGGTCATCAAGCAGACTGAAGGAACCAAGAACGGATACTTCAAGCCGTACGAGACCAAAGACCCGATGATGTGGAACGCATACGCATCTGCAGGTACCCTTGCAGCAACCATGGTTAACTGTGGTGCCGGACGTTTCGCACAGGCAGTCTCTGCAACCTTACTGTACTTCAACGATCTTCTTGAGCACGAAACCGGACTTCCGGG
>JAGHSU010000064.1 GCA_018065685.1 Candidatus Methanocorpusculum equi
ACCGCAGGACAGGAGGCTGCAATCGGCTCGTTTGCACAGGGCAAAAAGATTGCATCCCTCGTAAACGGAAAGTTCGGAGAGCGCCTGGGCCTCATCTCCAAAATCTACGGAGAGACCACAATGATTGAATCCGAATGGGGTCACCCGTTAAACCTCGAAGCCCTCAAAGAGTCCCTTGAAAACGGCGCAGAGGTTGTAACCCTCGTCCACAACGAAACATCGGCTGCAATCCTAAACCCTGCGGAAGAGGTTGGAAAACTCTGTAAAAAGCACGATGCGCTCTTCATCCTCGACGGAATCACCTCCATTGGCGGCGACACCGTAAAAGCCGATGAATGGGGCGTCGATGTGGCAATTGTCGGAAGCCAGAAGTGTCTTGCGGCCCCTGCAGGACTTTCCGCGGTCTCCGTATCACAGAAGGCCTGGGACAGACTCTCCGAAAAACGCCCGTTCTACCTCGACTTAAAGAAGGCGAAAAAATCCGCTGACGCAGACCCGATGGAAACCCCGACAACCCCCGCAGTCCCGCTCTTTATGGCACTGCGTGAGGCATGCCGCTTAATGGACGAGGAAGGAATCGAAAACAGAATTACCCGCCACAGAAAACTCTCTGCAGCAGTCCGGGAGGCAGGAAAGGTCTGGGGATTGTTCCCGGTCCCGCAGGCAGATGCCCTGCACAAACCGTCGAACACAGTAACAGGCTTCTTCTATCCGGAAGGAATCGAGGACGCGCAGATTCGCGGATTTGCAAAGAAGATGGGCGTCGAGTTCGCAGGCGGCCAGGACAGATTCAAAGGAAAGATCTTCAGAATCGGAGACATGGGAATCATCGACACCCCGGAGATTCTTGCAACCCTCGCCGTGGTCCAGATGGCCTTTAAGAAAGCAGGATACAAACTGGGCGGAGACGGTCTTGAAGCAGCAGCAGAAATGCTTTCTGCATAACTTTTTTTAACAGGGAAAACAGATATAACAGATATATTTTCTACAGAGCACATTTCTTTTGCACTGAGAAATACAACTACCCCTCCGCCGCCAATGAAACTGAAATCCCTTGAAATTGCCCTGCAGAAAGTTGCAGGATTTACCGCACCAAATGCCGCCCTTGAGCAGTACATGACACCTCCGGCATTAGCTTCCCGTATGCTCTTTGATGCATATATGAAAGGTGACATTGAAGGGATGAAAATCCTTGACCTCGGCTGCGGGACAGGGATGTTATCCATCGGGGCGGCACTTTTGGGAGGAGAAGTCACTGGAATCGACACAGATGCGGCGGTACTCAAAACAGCCAAAGAAAATGCAAAGCAGTCCGGTATCCGTGCCGAATTTTTTGAGCGGACCCTGCCTCTTGCCCCCGCATCCGCAGAACCTGATCCTCTTTTTGATACGGGCTTTGACACCGTTGTGATGAACCCCCCGTTCGGGGCGCAGAAAGAGCACGCAGACCGGCCGTTTATTGAAACAGCGCTTCACTGTGCCCCTGTTGTCTGGGGAATATTTAACAAAGGAACGATTCCGTTTCTTACAGCATACACAAAAGAAACCGCGGAAATCACCTCCATGATCTCTGCAAAACTGAACATCCCGCGGCAGTTTTCCTTCCACACAAAGGACTCACTGGAGACTCCGGTTGAAATCGTCAGAATGGAGCGGAAATGAGACCTGAACTGAAGAAAGTACTGCCCCTTGCCGCAGGACACGGCGCAGTGGACTTTTACATGCCGATGGCCTCAGCCCTTCTTCCCTCGCTGATTCCGATTTTTGAAGCACAGGGCATCTCCTCATACATCATGTCAGGACTCCTTTTCGGAGTGCTTGCCGTCACCCAGGTCATCTTCCAGCCCCTCTTTGGTGCGCTGACCGACAAAAACCGGTGGATTCCGGGACTCACCCTCTGCTGCATCACAACAGCAGTCGCGGTATCAATGTTTGCCGTCACGCAGAACTACTGGATTCTCCTCATCTGTGCCATAATAAACGGCATTATGAACTCCGCGTTCCACCCGAACGCGTACGCCCAGATACATCAGTTCACAACCGCCGGAAACCGCGGAAAAATCATGTCAATAATGTCTGTGGGAGGTTCGTTCGGCTACGGAGCAGCCCCGCTCGTGACCGGATTCTTATATGCTGCAGGCGGCTGGACTGCGCTTTTATTCCTGTTAATCCTGGGAATTGCCGTAGGACTGTTACTCCTGAAATACCCGCAGCGCCCGAAACCCGTCCCGCCTCAGGAAAAAAAGACGGAAAGGCCTAAGGCAAAGAGAAAAGCCGCGGTCGTGCTTCTTGCGATAAGCTCACTTCGCTGCTGGGTCTACTACGGATTTATCGGATTCGGTGTCGTCTATCTTACAACATTTGCGGGTGTGGAGTATGTCGCAGCAACAGGCGCTGTCTCCTGCATGCTGTTTGCGGGAATGCTCGGAACCCTTTCTGCAGGCTACCTCTCGGATAAAATCGGAAGAAAAGAGGTAATGATTGTATCCTACCTCTGCGGAGGTGCCGCATACCTCAGCATATTTTTCTTCTCGGGAGTTGCTGCCGTCACAGCCCTTCTGATTGCCAGTTTCTTCCTGATGGCAACCGCATCTGTGGAGATTGCCGCAGTTCAGGAGGTCATGCCCGATAGTGTGGGACTCGCATCAGGAGTTGTCATCGGAATCCCGCAGGGGGTGACAGCTATTGCTCTTGTGGCAATCGGAGCACTCGCTGATGCATCATCTCTTGCATTTGCGCTCCCCCTGCAGGCAGTATTCATGGCTGCCGCAGTGATTTTAAGCATATTTTTGCCCTATCCGCTCAAACTGCTGAAGCGGCGGACTGCAGACTAACAAAGAATAGTCTTTATTAGCTTATCCATCAATTAATATAAGGAGAAACCGTCACAAACTGATGGAGGTATTCAAAACATATGGACATCAACTTACTGTATTTCATCGTCCCTATATGTGCCATCATTGGCCTTCTCTTCGCAGTTTACTGTTTCAGCGTTGTAAAACGTGAAAAAGTAACTGATGCGAAGATGGTGAAGATTTCTGACGCCATTCACCTTGGCGCAAAAGTCTTCCTCAAAAGTCAGTACAAGGCTATTGCGATATTCGTAATAGTTGTTGCAGTCATTCTTCTGGTCTTAGCACTTGTTACCGGAGGAAAACTTCCCTACGCATCACCGGTCTGCTACATCATCGGTGCAGCACTTTCCATGTGCGCAGGATACATTGGAATGCACAGTGCAACAAAAGCAAACGTCAGAACCACCAATGCAGCAAAGCGCGGCATTGCAGATGCTGTTAAAGTATCCTTTGCAAGCGGCTCTGTCATGGGTATGTCTGTTGTAGGTCTCGGACTTCTCGGACTTTCCATCGTCTTCATCATCCTTGTCTTCATCGGCGGAGGATTCGGAGGCGAAGTAATGACAGCAGTCTCCAGCATGGTAGCATTCGGTTTCGGTGCATCATCTGTAGCACTCTTCGCCCGTGTCGGCGGAGGTATCTTTACCAAAGCAGCTGACGTCGGTGCAGACCTTGTCGGAAAAGTTGAAGTAGGTATCCCTGAAGATGACCCGAGAAACCCGGCTGTTATCGCAGACAATGTTGGTGACAACGTCGGTGATGTCGCAGGAATGGGCGCAGACTTATTCGAATCCTACGTAGGTTCAATCATCGCATCCATGGCACTCTGTGCAGTTGGTGCAGTGTTTGCAGCAACAAACCTCGAGCTTGTTTCCGAGTTAAGTTTAATCTTACTCCCGCTCTTCATTGCAGCATTCGGTATCATCGCAGCAATCGTAGGTACTCTCTTTGTCAGAACAAAGAAGAACGAAAGCGCAGCAATTCACAAGGCGTTCAACACAGGAACCATCATTGCACTCGTTGTATCTGTCATCGGCATCTACTTTGCAACGAGCTTCCTGCTTTACGACAACATAGCCATGATTACTGACCCGCTCTGCTTCGGTATGGGTATCTGGTACTCCTGTATCGTAGGACTTCTCGGCGGATTCGGAATCGGACTTATCACCGAATACTACACATCCTTTGACTACAAGCCGACCTTAAAGATTGCAGAGTCCTGTCAGACAGGAGCTGCAACGGACATCATCACCGGATTTGCAAAGGGAATGGAGTCCACCATCTGGCCGGTCTTAATCATCGCTGTTGCAGTCTTCATCGCAGCATGGTTTGCAGGTGTCTACGGTATCGGTATTGCAGCTGTCGGAATGCTTTCAACCCTTGGTATCTCCCTTGCAGTTGATGCATACGGACCTGTCGCAGACAACGCAGGCGGTATCGCCGAGATGTCCGGACAGGATCCGAAGGTTCGTGAAATCACCGACACCCTTGATGCAGTCGGAAACACCACTGCAGCAATCGGAAAGGGATTCGCAATCGGCTCTGCAGCACTCACCGGTCTTGCACTCTTCAGTGCATACGCAAACGCAGTAGGTCTTGATGTTATCAGCATCCTTGACACACCGGTCTTCATCGGTATCATCATCGGAGGTATGCTTCCGTTCCTCTTCTCCGCTCTCACCATGACCGCAGTAGGTCAGGCAGCGGAAAAGATTGTTATCGAAGTAAGACGCCAGTTTAAGGAAATCCCCGGATTAATGGAAGGAAAGGCAGACCCGGACTACGGAAAGGCCGTCGGAATCTCCACAAAATCCGCAATCAAAAAGATGATTGCGCCGGGACTTCTTGCAATCATCGCACCTATCGTTGTTGTCCTCATCCCGGGACTTGGAGCACCTGCATTAGGCGGTCTCTTAGTCGGTTCCTTAGTCTCCGGATTCCTGCTTGCTATCACCATGGCAAACGCAGGAGGTGCATGGGATAACGCAAAGAAGTATGTCGAAATGGGACACTACGGTGGAAAAGGCTCCGACTCTCACAAAGCAGCAGTCGTCGGAGATACCGTCGGAGACCCGTTCAAGGATACTTCCGGACCGTCGATTAACATTCTGATTAAGCTCATGTCCATGATCGCACTGGTATTCGTACCAGTCATCATGCTGCTCTAATCAGAACCCATTTTTTTTATTTTAATTTAACATCACTCTGAAATCAGTTTTTTCTATAAAAACGGTTTGCTTAAAAAACTGTTTGAAAAATTGATTTAAAAAAAAGTCTGGGATTTCCGGTTATTTTTCTTCGGATGATGATTCTTCATCAGCGGATTCGTCTGAGGGCGTATCCGAAGTCCCGTCTGCTTCCGTCTCATCGGTATCCCCATCCGCCGGTTTCCCCTCATCAGCAGCAACCTCGGGATGTGATCTGAGATACAGCTTTTCAGCAAGCTCTCCGAAGATACCCGCACGCTCCACGGATCTTACCAGGTCTGGGGGAAGAGCAGAGAGCCCGAAGCGGGCACCGGCAAACGCTCCGCAGATCATAGCAATAGTGCCCGCGTTCCCTCCGCATGAGACTGCCGCAGAGAGCAGGGTGTCCGGCCGCTCAAAACTCCTGCAAAGATACGCAGCAAGAGGGAGGGTCTGATAAATATATGACGAGGCCCCAAGCTCCGCTGCCGCGTGCTGAAGCGGGGTCTTGTGCGCGGCAAGACTATATGCATGAGAGAGTTTGAGGTAAAGCTCCGGGCACATATTCTCTGCTGCAGTATCAAGAATCCGGAATGCAGCCGCTGCATCCCCGGTGTCTGCCAGTGTCTTTAAAAAAAGAGAAAGACCCACCGCCCCTGCCTGTGCTGTTGTATTTGCATGGGTGATGCTGCATGCAGAAGAGAGTTCTCTTGCCATCTCTTTTTTATCCGCATACGCAAGGGAGAAAGGAACCGCAAGTGAAATACATCCGGAAGCTCCCGAGTTGATGCCGGACCCGAGAAGGTTTTTGGACGATTCCATCTTTTTGCAGGCGGAAACCACTGCCCCGTCGGCATACCGGAACTTGCGTAAATTGTAGGTGCGCAGAAGTTCTTTTGCGTATGCGCACGCGTCAAACGGGGAAGACTCAGAAAGGATGCGCGCAGATATCAGGATAAGCTGACCGTCATCGGTGTACTGACCCGGTAGAAGCATCTCATTCGGGTGTCCGCGATATGCTTTTTTGAAGGAAAGCGGCTGCGGAGGGCGCGACGGAAGGGTTTCATAGGGCATCCCGAGCGCATCCCCGAGCACCGCCCCGAGAAGACAGCCCTTGTATCTCTCTCTGGCCTGACTGCGGCTGTCAGATATCATAGTATTGTATTTGGGCGGGAACGCTAATTAGGGTTTCGGGAAGGAACTGCAGATGTAGTATCCCGAAATTAGTTCAGTATTTATCTGATTCTGAATCGCATCCATCACACGCAGCCCAGAACCAGCTGTTCACGTAGTTCAGGATTCTTTC
>JAGHSU010000024.1 GCA_018065685.1 Candidatus Methanocorpusculum equi
TACGTATCTCGGACGTGAAGGATTCAGGGATATTGTTGCAGGGTGCATGGAAAACACCAGAAGACTTACCGCAGGACTTTCCGCATTCGGATATGAAAAGGTCTTAGACCCCGTGCTGAACCTTACGGTCTTCCGCGACTTTGAAGTCCCCGACGGGTGGAGGGTGTCTCACACGGGACAGCACGAGCTGCGGTTTGTTTTAATGCCGCATGTAACGCAGGATGTCGTGGAAGAGTTCCTGACAGCTATTGCGGAACGGAAATAAAGATACTTCAGACAAAGCAGATGGATTTCCTGACACATCTCTGTTGTCAGTCCATTCATTATTCTTTTGTGTTATCCGCCGGATAAACAGCGGGCTCATCCGCGCTGAAGTCTTCACGTTTTGAAAGTTTTTTACCGTGGAAGACTGCAAGTACGGGGAGGAGGGCTGCAAAGACCACACCTGCGATATAGGATAGCTCGAGTGGAAGACCAAAACCGACGGGAGCCCCTGTCAGATGTGCAGGACTCACCCAAAGGATATAACTCACGCAGATAAAGATAATTCCTGCTGCCGGTACTGCAGAGATGAGCCATGCCTTCTTTGTCTTTGATGCCAGATAAACAGTTATCATTAGTAGGGCAAAACATGCGATTATCTGATTTATCCATGAGAAGTAATTCCAGAGAATCAGGAATCCGTTGCTTGAAACAACTGCCCATACAATTAGTGCGGTAACGATGCCGACAAATGGCAGAAGAAAGATGATACGCTGACGCGGGGTCTTTTGTTCCTTATTCAGAAGAGAAGCCGTTGATGTTCGAAGCACCCGGAGTGCAGTATCCCCGCTTGTGACCGCGAGAAGGAGAGGGGCAGTGATTGGGATGGTAATTAAAAATGGTGGAAGGAGATGAACCATCGAATAATAGACAATCTCATTTCCTGACATTCCTGCAGCTGCTGCATCGGGGTTTGCGGTGAAAAAGACCGACGCTGCAGCGGCCCATACCATGGCAATCACACCTTCAAGAACCATCATGCCGTAAAATATCTTTCTCCCGTCATGCTCGGAGGTCACGGTCCGTGAAATAATCGGTGACTGGGTCGCATGGAATCCGGATAAAATGCCGCAGGAGATGGTGATAAGAAGCATCGGTAGAATCGACTGTCCCTGCGGATGGATGGTAAACGCGTTAAGGAACCCGTCAACTGTGAGGGACACATCGGGAATCTCTCCTGCATGAAAAGAAAATACAACGACACCAAGCATCAGGGTCGGTATGAGGGCAAAGGCCCCAATATACGGGTAGATTTTACCGATGATTTTATCAATCGGAAATAAGGAAGATATGATGTTATACGCTAAGATAAGCACGATAACAGCGATAAAAATACCAATTCCGTAGGGGAGAAGTTCAGAGATGATACTCGCAGGGATCACTATGTAGTTTGCCACCAGCATCAAAAGACCTGCCGCGAAAAAAATAGTAAAGACCCAGCTCAGTTTTCCTCCGAGAAATTTGGCAATCAGCTGCATCAGGTCATTTCCGTGATTTCTCATAGATATCATGCCCACGAAATAATCATGGACTGTCCCCCCGATAATATTACCAATCGGGAGGAGAATAAACACAATCGGTCCAAACAAAATTCCAAGGACTGCACCAAGAATTGGTCCGAGTCCTGCGATGTTGAGCAGCTGAAGCAGGAGGTTTCGTTTCCGTGACGGGGGAACACGTTCGTATGTGTCAGGCTCAGCGAGCGCTGGTGTTAACCGTTTATCAGGGGCAAAGATTTTTTCTGCAAGCTTCCCCCAGGTTAAGTACCCGACAATAAGGATGGCTATTCCGATAAGAAATGTGTACATTCTCCAAAGACCCCGACTTTATCTCCGACACCGGATACCTACTGTTTTTCCCCGGATGATATATTCTCAGACGATGCGGCCTTTTCAGGAACAACGGATTTATCTGCAGATACGGGCAAATCTTCAGACGCTGCCGGGTGTGCAGCACCTGCAGTATCAATCTCCTTTTTGACCAGGCGCATCTCCTTAAAGAAGATTTCATAGGCTGCAATCCCGAGCACCAGAAGGACCGGACCTAAGACAAAACCTAAAAGACCCATCACTGCAGCTCCTCCGAAGAATCCGATAAACATCAGCATGGGACGGATTTTTACCCGCTTTGCCGTGAGTTTCGGACTGAGGAAGAAATCAGTCAGGATACAGGTCAGGAAGTAGCCCATGGTCATGGTGAGAATCAGCCCGAACCAGTCGCCGATTGAGATGGCATACACGGCGACAAAGATGATAATCATTAATGGACCGAGGGCCGGGACAAGGGCAAACAGTCCGCAGAGGACCGAGTAAAAGGTAACATGCCCGTAGCCCAGCAGAAAGAAGAAGGGGACGGCAAGAGCAAAGGTTATCAATGCCACAACGAAGTTTACAATGTAGAGCGAAAAGAGAATATCCTTTGTTCTTCCTGCCATCAGACCGACGTTTGGTCTGGACTGCTCGGGGATGATGCTCCATAAGTCTGCACAGATTTTCTCTCCGAAGATGAGGAAGAGATATAACATCGCATAGAACAGAATGCATCCGATAAAGGCATAAACACCAACAGACGCGGCTGATACGACAAATTCCGGAAGAGCAGGGGAAAGTACACCGAGGAGAGTTGAAACGATTGAGCCTCCGGCATCCGCGCCGACAGGAAGGTTGAAGACATTTCCAATGAACGCGACAATGCTGTTTATCATCTCTGAAATCGTGCCGCTGTCTGAGACAAGGACCAGCAAAATAATCATAAATATTGCCGCAATAATGGCCGATATGAGCGTGGTCACGATGAATGAGGAAAACGGCGCAGGAAGTTTTCTGTGTAGTCTCCGGTAAAGAGGCATGCCGACAACCGCGAGTGATGCCGCGAAAATCGCCACGGCGATGTAGCTCCAGCTGACAATCAGAATAATAATTATCAGGGCAAGTACAAGAATAAGACTGAAATGGTTTTTCAGAAATGCGGCAACAGTCATGGATATCGATAATAATTTTGTGAGACCTGTGCTTTGTCAGATCTGCTGTTAGTACTGTTCTATTATATTGGGCAGATGACGAT
>JAGHSU010000009.1 GCA_018065685.1 Candidatus Methanocorpusculum equi
ATACCGCCTTTTGAGTCGGTGACTGCTACGACAACACCGCCGAACATCTCCTGTGCGAGGGATGCTGCGAAGTTTCCTGCGTTTCCGAATCCAATGATTGCAAACTTTGCTCCTTTGAGGTTAAGGTTTAACTTCTTTGCAGCTTCACGGAGGGTGTACATACCGCCTTTTGCGGTTGCATCGCCGCGGCCGAGCGAGCCGCCGATGATGACCGGTTTTCCGGTTACGACACCGTACTGGTTCTTTCCGCTGATTACGGAAAACTCATCCATCATCCAGGCCATTATCTGACCGTTGGTGTACACATCCGGTGCCGGGACATCTGTGTCGGGTCCGATATCTTTCCAGAGTGCTCTGATGTATCCGCGGGACAGGCGCTCAAGTTCACCAGCAGACATCTCCTTGGGGTTGCAGATGATTCCTCCCTTGCCTCCGCCGAGCGGAAGTCCGAGGACTGATGCTTTCCAGGTCATCCACATGGATAAGGCACGGACGGTATCAATGGTTTCTTCGGGGTGGTAGCGGATACCGCCTTTGTATGGACCAAGTGCATTGTTGTGCTGAACACGGAATCCCTGGAAGACCTTGATGCTTCCGTCATCCATTTTGACCGGTATTGAAACCTGAATCTGCTTCTGCGGCTGCATTAAAATGTTTACCACATTGTCGTCGAGATTCAGAATTTTGGCACAGTCTAATAACTGCTGCTGTGCCATTTCGAACGGGTTTATCTTCGACATGATTTGTCCTGCCATTGACGGTTCGACGTAATATTGTTTCAGCCGTTATCTGACAATATTCATTGGTGCCGGAAAGATATAAAATATATTACATACAGTAAAACAGTGCAGGATATTGCCGCTGTTTCCAATCAGGCAGGGATATCCCTGTTTTTTTCATCCGGCGCCTCTCCTGTCCTTTTTCGAAGGAGGATATGATGAGTCCAGGGTTTTGAATCCGTGAAAATAAGAAAACGCGCGGGATGCTTTCGTGGCTCCCGCATCAACTGTTCTCTCTCAATCTATTTGTACTTAAACCAGCGTCCCTTGCTGTCGTACTCCCCGTCTTCACCTGCATGCGGGTCATATGGCTTTTGCGGTGCGGAAGACGCAGTATCCCGGCTGGTTTCAGCAGGATTGGCTTCAAGGGGATTATATGTTTCAGGTGCTGACGGTACGCCTTCCTGCTGTGCTTCCCCCGCATTTCCTGATTCCCCGCGGACTGCTGCAGCACGGGCAGCTCTCATTGCGGCTTCTGCTGCTGCCTGTGCTGCAATCAGGTCTTTGAAGAAAAATGCCTTGTATGCGGTAAAAAACGGCATAAAGAGGAGGGAAACAATTGCTGAACTGAACACAAGCGGCAGCATGATTTCGGAGGAGGAGATCAACTGGTTTCCAAGACTTACCAGGGTCTCCTGATTTGCCGCAACGTCAGCGGGGTTTAGAAGGGACGGGTTTTCCAGAAGGGTCTGGCTGACAGATGTTACAATCGCTCCCCCTCCGGAGACTGAAAGCAGTCCCCCGAAGATAAACTCAAACAGAAATGCCATCAGAATACCTGCGATGATGTTTGCAAGATAGAAGATGATAACAAGGAACGATCCGCCAAGCACCCGTTTTGCGCTGTCTTTTAAGGCTTGGCCGGTTTTTAAATTATGACGGATTGCAGTGATATCTGCAAAGTAGGTGAAAAAGACCACCGGAATACAGATAATCAGTCCGATATCTTTAAAGAGGACGTACAGAAGAAGACAGATAACTGCTACAAACAGTGCGGGCGGGAGGCAGCGGGTGTAGCCGTAGCGTGCATAAATCATAAAAGCCCCTTTCTTTTTACTTCCGTCAAGAATCATCCCGTATGTTCCTGCAAAGAAAAACGGGAACGCAATCAGGAAGAATGCCCCGATTAATGCCGCGACAACCAGGTGCACGTATACTGCTGCGAAATAGACCAGAATGATGCCAAGAGCAGCTGCTATCCCGTTCAGCCACACAACCGGCATTTTAAAGTATGAAGCAATTGCGTTTGCCGAGGCCATCATATATTTTTTCACCTGTCCCTTGGCATAGCCGCAAATTCACGTATCTGCAGATCAAAAAAGGATGCGGTGTGCGACGGGCGGATGACAAGAACCGTATCCGCTCCTTCTTCTGTGCCGCCGACCGCGATGACCTCACGGTCTGTCGGGACTGCACCGCAGTCTGCTGCGATTAAAACACACTCGACAGCTACCTTCGTTCCGACGCTGACAATCCGTCTGAATGCTTCCGCGATTGCTTCTGTCCGGCTTGCACCTCCAAGGCGCCGTGAAATCGCGCGCTCCATTCCCGAGAGTGCATGCGTTCCGGTAACAAAGGTGACTCCTTCGCGTTTCAGCCGTTCTGCAATCGTCTCATCAAAGTCCTGTACCCCGGACTTTGAAAAACCGAAAGCATGGGTGACTACGATAAGGTGCAGTCCTTCTTTTTTTGCCGCCTCGAAAAATATCTCTGCGGTATATCCGCTGCTGCTTGCAACGACAATATCGCGGATGCCAAGTGCTTTTGCGCGGGATACTGCAATCTCGGCACAGTCTTTTGTATTTTCTTTTCCCGGTGATGAAAAATACGTGATGGTTTTTTCTGTTTTCATATACTTACTCCCTTTTCACAATAAAATTCGAAAATTCCGTAAACACATAATCCTCTGCTGAAATCTTCCTGATGACTGCACGCGGACAGTTGTATGTCAGGGATATGAATTTTTCAATAACTGCTTCATCTCCGGTAACCACTGCACGGACACGCCCGTCTGCGAGATTTTCAACCTCTCCGCAGAGTCCGAGGGAGGATGCGGCATTTCTGACATACGCGCGGAATCCCACCTTCTGAACTTTGCCGGAAAAGAGTATTTCCATAGTTTTTTCCATAGAGTGTTCCTGACTGTATCTATATTGGTGTACATAATATAATAAGTTGAAAGCCTGGATTCCACAAAAACATGATAAGGATAGAAGTCTTATAATATAAGACAGATATGAAGAAATCAGGAAAACCTCTATTAATTCTCATCTCACTGGCAGCAGTGCTGGTGCTTGCTATTGTATCTGCGGGGTGTATTGATGAAATCAGTCCGCTTCCGGATGAAGTAAAAGTACGGGGAAACGTAATCAGTGTGGACCCCGTATTAATGTCGTCAGATGTTATTACTACCCCTCTTTTGTCCCCGAACGAATACGAAAAGGAGGCGTTTGAAACAGTTGAGAAATATCTGCCGAGAGATGATCCGGTTATAGAGATCGGGATTGGTCCGGGAACCCTTGCTGCCTATATCAACAAACATCTGAGGATTAAGACAGACCATATTGCAATTGAGTCGAACCCTTATCTTCTCCCGCTTCTTGAGAAGACAAAAGCAGCCAACCAGCTTGGAACACACTTCTTCAACGGCGCAATCGGATACGATTCAGATACAGTCCCTGTCCGTATCACTAAAAATTTCCTTGAAAGCAACATCTCACCTACAAAAAGCGAAGAAACAGTTGATGTTCCGGCATACACTCTGCGGGAAACAGTTGCCGCTTCCGACTTTCTGGATAAGGGAGGTGTGACTGTTGTTGTTGAAATTAACGGAATCTGGAAAGATATCCTGACGAATGAACCGGACCTCGCGGATTTTGTCTCTACCTTCATTGTCGCAACATGGAATCTTTCGGTAAATGACCAGGAGGTTCTGTTCAAAAAAACACACAATGCGGGTTTCTCCCAGACATATCCCTCTGATAAAGGAGAAAGCGGCCTCATGGTCTTTGTCTTCACACGGGATGAAAAGCTTTCAAATAACACGGAAAACAGAGAGACCCCCTCCGACTCATCCTCTGCTGATTCAGCATAAACCCTATCTGTATCTGTATCCTGACGATACTGTAGTATCCCGAAATTAGTTCACAAGTTTTTGGCCAATCAAATCCGAAATTATGTTTTGTTTCAAGAACTATCCAAAAATTGGACCTTGATTTTCAAAAATTTTTACCATCCTATAATAATCTATCTATTTTCTAAGGGGAAACTATATTCTCTCCACCGAATAATCATATGTGAAAAAGCTGAC
>JAGHSU010000040.1 GCA_018065685.1 Candidatus Methanocorpusculum equi
CTGCCTTCGTGTGTCCTTTGCGGGTTGTTGTAACTGAGATGCGGGTGTCTGAGAATAAACCGGAAATTACCGCAAATTTTTCCGTTTTCCCGCATTTTCCAGGCGTGAGGCGCCCCGGCAATGTGCGATTAGCACATTGCAGCCCCACGACTGAAGAAAATGCGAATTGGGAAAACGGAAAAATTTGCGGTCATTTGCGGTTGTTTTTTCGGGAGT
The DNA here is from genome assembly GCA_018065685.1 of Candidatus Methanocorpusculum equi. Classification (GTDB taxonomy): domain Archaea; phylum Halobacteriota; class Methanomicrobia; order Methanomicrobiales; family Methanocorpusculaceae; genus Methanocorpusculum; species Methanocorpusculum equi. The sequence goes on from JAGHSU010000040.1 coordinate 217, forward strand.
CAGCACCACCAGTTACAACAACCCGCAAAGGACTCACGAAGGCAGTTGAATAGTTACAAATTGAGAATGTGATAAAAAAGGGTAGACTTATTCAGTCTTTTTCTCTGCTGCCGCCTTTGGTTTTTCCGGCTTCACATAGGTGATAGCAAACGTCTCTTTTCCTGATGCCTCGCGTTCCGCAGGCGTTGCCGCGGCTGAATACGCTGTATCCATGGAAAGTGCTTTGAATTTGCACAAATCAATGCAGCTTCCGCAGATGATACAGCGGAACCGGTCTACTGTCCAGGTCTTTGCCGCCTTATCCACGACAATCGCCTGCGAAGGACAGCGTTTCTGACAGATGGTACAGGAGGTGCACTTCGACGGGTCAAAAACCAGTTTTCCGCGGGTTGCATCAAATCGTTTTGCAGGCTCTGCCGGGAATCTGGTGGTAACCGGTTTTTTCACAAACTGTTTTGTGATGGTCTTTAACATCTTCATGACAATCACCGCTCCATACAGCCGATACAGGGATCTATCGTCAAGACAATCTGCGGGACATCGGCAAGCTCACAGCCTTTCAGCATCTCAACAAGGGCGGGAACGTTTGTAAGTGTCGGGGTTCTCACCCTGAACTGTACCAGATTCTTAGTTCCGTTTCCGCGAAGATAATGGATTACCTCACCTCTTGGCTGCTCGGAACGGCTGAAGTACTCCCCGTCAGGGTTTCCTTTCACAGGTACTGCCACGTCTCCTTCAGGCATGTCCGAGATGAGACGCCGAATCAGCTCCCCCGACTGGAACAGCTCTTTGCACCGTACCTCACAGCGTGCATATCCGTCGCATCCGTCGGATACCACCGGCTTAAATCCGATGTCCTGATATGCCAGATAGTCGGTCATCCGGACATCAAAGGGAATGCCGCTTCCGCGGGCAACAGGACCTACGGCACCTAAAAGATGAGCCTGCTCTTTTCCAAGGATTCCTTTTCCGCAGAGACGCTTCTTCATCGTGTAGTCGCCGAGGAAGACTTTTGTAAACTCCTGCATCTCGTCCTCAAGAGCATCCAGACTGAATGCCATTGATGACAGGGTATCTTCCGGAATGTCGCGGCGCACGCCTCCTACCTTGCAGACGCTCTGAAAACACGTCCGCCGGTGGTCTTTTCGAGATCATCCAGGATTCCCTCACGAAGTTTCCAGGCTGAGTAGAACAGGCTTTCAAATCCGAGAGCATCTGCAAAGAGGCCGAGCCAGAGCAGGTGGCTGTGGATACGCGAGTACTCGCCCCAGAGTGTTCTGAGGTAGCGGGCACGCTCAGGGATTTCAACGCCCATCATGGCCTCGATTCCCTGACAGTAGGTGGATGAGTGGGTGAAACTGCAGATACCGCAGATACGCTCCGCAATAAAGACGAAGTCCTGATAGTCGCGGGTGGGGACAAGGCTTTCCAGGCCGCGGTGCACATACCCGATGGAGGGGATGGCCTCTACCACATGTTCATCCTCTACTGCCAGATCGAGATGAATCGGTTCGGGGAGCACCGGATGCTGCGGTCCGAACGGGATGATTGTGCGTCTGTCCGTCATTTTTCCGCCTCCTTTGCAGCGGCTGCCTGAGGTGCCGCATCTTTTGCTTCATCCTCTGCTTTCGCCGCTTTCGGTACTTTCGTTACCTTCGGTTCGGCTGCCTGTTTCCGGAACGGGTACGGGACCGAGGTTCGTATGAAGGTCCCGCCAAAGTCGATGGAAAGTCCTTTGAATGTGAATCCGTAAAGATCGTAAATCTCATTTTCGTACACAAATGCTCCGGGGTACACGCCGGTAATCGAAGGGATTTCAGCACCTTCCTCAGCATTAATGCGGATGTGACGGATACTTCCTTCCTTATCAAAGGAATAGGTAATATCGTATGCATCAGGGGCCGGAGAACAGGTCATAACAACCAGACGGCACCCGTCGTTTTTCAGCTCCTCAACGGCTGAAACAAGTTCTGATACTGATTTCATCTCAATTTCCGGATTCATTTTTTCTCCTCCATAGCGGCACGCTTTTCTTCCAGAATGCCGATTGCCTTTACAATTCCCTCGATTAAGGCTTCAGGCCGCACCGAGCATCCCGGAACATAGACATCCACCGGAATGACGGTGTCAATGCCGCCTGATACATTGTAGCAGTCGCGGAACACACCGCCTGATGATGCACAGATACCAACTGCCACAACCACCTTCGGCGCCGGAATCTGTTCATAGAGATTTTTCAGGACCTCTTTGTTCTGTTCGTTTACGCCTCCGGTAACCACAAAGATATCCGCATGGGCGGGGTTTCCGGTGTTTACGATACCGAAGCGCTCCACATCATACATAGGGGTAAGGGCTGCCAGTATCTCAATATCACAGCCGTTGCAGCTCGATGCGTTGTAGTGGAGAATCCATGGTGATTTTGCTGATGATGTCATAGCATACCTCCTGCAGATAAGATGCCGATTACAATGATGTTAATCACTCCGAGGATTAAGGTGATAAGCCAGAGACTTTTAACCGTCATCTGCCAGGTAACTCTGGGGAATATGTTATCGATGACGATTTCAAGGATGAATGCCGCAAGGGCAACAATAATTCCAAGGATCGGGTATCCTCCGAAGAAGAGGACAATCAGACCTAAGAAGATGACCGTCTCGTACCAGTGGGCAATCTCAACATTTGCAAGGGTTTTTCCCGCAAAGGAAGAGGTAACTCCTTTTACCAGCTCCTGGTGTGCGTGGTGGGAGGTTGAGATATCAAACGGAGATTTTCTAAGCTTCAGGGTGAGAACCGCTATTAAGGCCACGAAGACTCCCGGAAGGTAGCAGATGGCAGGAAGACCTGATGCAAAGAAGATTTCAGAAACCATGAAGGTGCCTGTAACCATGAAGAGCCCTGCACCGATGAGAATTAAAATCGGCTCTGCAACCATTACCGAGAGCAGCTCACGCTCCGCACCTATGTGTGAGTACGGGGCGTTTGCCGCGTAGGCTGCGAGTATGATAAATGTGTGGGCAAGCGCCAGACAGAACACAATCAGGAGGATGTTGAATCCGCCAAAGAGCAGTGCGCCTGAAAGGGCAATGAAGACCAGATAGGAGATGGTAAATATTTTTTCCACCGGATTTGCAAAGACCTTTTCCTTGTGCCAGAGTTTTGCAACATCGTAGAACGGCTGAAGAATCGGAGGTCCTCTTCTGCTCTGCATCTTTGCGGTGAGTTTTCTGTCGATTCCTGAAAGGATTCCTCCAAGGAACGGGGCGGCGATGAGGAATACGACAGCGCCGATTACCATCAGAATTATCTGGTTCATAAGAGTACCCCCAGAATGCCAAGTACAAACATGGCGACAATAATTACCAGTGCAATTATCTGCGAAGGTTTAAGCAGTTTCTTTTCGCCGACGTACTCTTCGAGATAGTAGTTGGATGTTTTCGGCTCTTTGTACACGCCAAGGGAACCTGAAAACATTCCTTCGGAATTGACCGCTCTTCCGTTCAGGTACGGAGGAACAATTCTTCCGCCCGATTTCACCCCTGCTGCGGAGGCCGCAAGCAGAAGCAGGAGAATGATGAGCATCAGCCCGCAGAGAGCAATTGTATCAATCGCAAAGAGGCCGCTTCCGATTGCTTCTCCCGAGAACGGGGCAATGACATATTTGGTGATAAGCGGGAATCCTGCGGAGGCGATTATTGTGAGGATGCCGATAACTGATACGGAAAATCCTTCACTGAAGTTGAGTCTCTGTCTCTTCTCCTTTGGTTTTGCCATTCTCATAAAGAGTTTTCCAAGCCACTTGGTCCAGTAGAAGACGGTAAGGGCCGAGCCGAAGGCAAGAACAGCTATGAAGATGAACCCGAGCGGGGCAGAGAGGAATGCTTCAACGGTTGCCCATTTGGAGATGAGCATTCCAAACGGTGCCAGATACATTCCTGCAATTCCGACAACCATCATGGTCGCAAGAAGAGGTTGGCGTACCAGGAGGGCATCCATGTCCTCGATGTCGCGGCTCCCGATCTTATGCTCGACTGCTCCGACACAGAGGAAGAGGAGACACTTGGCAACTGCGTGGAAGATGGTAAGGAGAATTGCTGCGGTGATTGCTTCCGGTGTTCCGATTCCGACACAGGCAACGATGAGTCCCAGGTTTGCTATTGTTGAGTATGCAAGTACACGCTTTGCGTTACTCTGGGCAATTGCGAGGGCGGATGTCGCAAGGAAGGTGAAGGCACCTACAAAGGCGAGCGCAATGCCGACCCATGTCTGGTGGAAGAGCGGGGCGAGCACAATTAAGAGGAATACACCGGCTTTTACCATCGTTGAGGAGTGCAGCAGTGCTGATACCGGAGTCGGAGCAACCATTGCACCTGTAAGCCATGTGGAAAAGGGAAGCTGGGCCGCTTTGGTGAGTCCGGCGAGGGCAAGGAGTGCAAGCGGGATTGTGATTACTGCTACATTTCCGTATGCTAAAAGGTTTGGAAGGAAGAGGAGATCTGCTGCCGGGTCGATGAGGGATAAATATATGAGTGCCCCGGTAAAGGCAATGCCTCCGGTTAAGTTCATCCAGACTGCTCTGAATGAGTTGGTGACCGCTTCACCGGTTTGTGAGTACCCGGTTAACAGGAACGAACAAAGGGTTGTCACTTCCCAGAAGGCAAGTATTATCAGGAGGTTTGCCGAAAGGACATGCCGAACATTGCCGAGAGGAAGAGGAAGAGGATAACAAAGAAGTAGCAGCGGCGGTCTTTGATATTCGCATTGTGTGCAGCATAGTCTTTCATGTAGCCTAAGGCGTAGACGCAGATAAGAGAGCCTATGATGCCTATAATGAGCACCATAATGAGCGACAGGTTGTTAAGAGTAAAGGTTATCTCAGATCCTGTCGCGGCAATTCCCGATACTTCAAGGAAGATGAGAAGACCTGCCTGAATGAGAGCGAGGATAAGTGCCAGCGGTTTTTTGTATCTGATGGCAAGTCCGACAATTATTGCCGCAATAATGAGTTCTACGATGAAAAGAACCGTCCATATCCAGGGAATTGATGCGGTGGCAACGGATATTCCCGTTCCCCATGCGGTAACTGCGAGGAATATGGATGCTCCAATCAGTACAACTGCTGCTGCGGTCACAACGATGCTTCTTAGGATGTGCGGCCTGCAGACAGCAAGCAGTACGGCTGCTGCGAGGGGCACTACCAGCAGCAGGAATATGGTGAGTAACTCCGGCGTGTACATTGGGTTTTTCACTGGGATATTATATGGTATTTATCACTATTAATCATTGTGATTTTGAATAGAGACGTTTTTGCAGGCAGTCTGCCCTCTGATTTGGAATATCTGGTGTATTCTGATGCGGATTAGGCGGGGATGCGCAGAGGGTGTGATGTAACGGGGGCCGACTGGGCAGTGAGCCGGGAATCGTAAAAATAAGAGAGTGATTCTGTTAAAATGAGCGTATTTCATGGGTTTTTATCCCGGTTACCCCTCTAATTTATGTAATAATCACGCCAGCGATGATACGGGATGCGGGTGTACTGCTTCCGTCGCGTAGGTAAGAACAGGGAATCTGTTGGGATGGTGCGGTGGCTTTTACCTTCCGGGAACACACATCTCCTGGCGGCAAAACGAAACAAAAAGGTAACTATTCAGCCTATATTCTATATCGTCCTGTTACTGAGAGTGGGTATGTGCAACAAGAACGCAGACCCCGCAGACCGGGGAAAGAAATTCCGCCTCGGGAGAAACCCGAGGGGACGCTAACCACTCGGAATTTCTTTCCCTCCATCGATATGAATGAAGTAGGTATTAGCTAACCATCTAACCAATTGGAGTGACCATTCCGGATAAAATTATCAATTTCTTTCCTTAGTCTGCGAAGTCTGCGCTCTTGTTGCCCATACGCATCGTCAGTTACAACAACCCGCGAAGAGCACACGAAGGAAACTGAATAGTTACAATACGAAATCGTAAATAAAAAAACGCGGAAAATAATCCGCTTACATCTGCGGCTGCTGCTGAGCCTGGACTGCAGAATAAATCTCCTGCATCCGGGCATCAACCGCCTGCATCTGTTCCTGCAGTTTGGAAATCGATTCCGTCAGACGCTTTTGTGAAGCTTCCATCTCGGTAATCCGGTCATTCAGATACGAGACCGCCTCATCAGCCTGCTTTTCAACAGTGATGCCTGCCCCGATAGTGACAAGCATCGTCTGCGTGTCAGGGACCGCGGCACGGACCGACACCTCTCCTCCGAGCGGAAGAAGGACTGTTGTTCCTGCTGCTGCACCCTGTAAAGCGTTCAGTGTCTCAATCGAAGAACGTGCCTCCGACATCGCAGCTCCGATGAACTTCAGCTGCTCTGAAAGCATCGTGAACTGATTCGAGTACTCCGCGGCATATGCCTGAAGTGATTGAATCTCCTGTTCCAGCGTCATCTGCGGAACCGCTGCATTTGTTTTAGCTGCCATCGGCACCCTTTACGGACTCAATGGCGATATACTTGCGTTCAAGTCTGTGCTTGCTGCCGAAAATTGCAAGAGTGAACTCTCCTGCAAGCTTCTCGGAGGGGGCATCGACTATTTTTGTAAAGGGTCTCATCTCTCCATCGTTTAAGAATTTACCCTTAACCTCAAATTTCGGCATATTATTCTACCTCACATAAATCCAAATACATCTTCAATTCTGCCAAGCTCAAATCCGGAGGTGGTGTTTCCGGCGAGATACCCTTTATTGTTAAGGATAAGTCCTGCACCAATCATATTGGAACCCATGTTCACCGAACCCGTACCCACCGGGAAGTCCGCAACAGGAATCTGCGACTCCAGAGCGGAAATCTCCTCAGGGGACGCACGTGCCGGCAGAAGAATTCCGGAATTTGTTATGGCGCAGGCCATCCCGACCGTTCCCACACCGGCAAAGGACATGGGAATTGTCGGAACCTTCAGAAACTCACCGACCATACGGCGCATCTCGGATGACATATCCGGGTGCACCACGGCAAACGAGTCATTGGCGAGAATCACATTCCCTGCAGCATTCATCTCTTCTCCAAGCAGAAGGACGTCTCCGTACTCCTGCAGGATGTCAAGCTCTGAATCCTGAATGAGACCTGATGCAACAAATCCGTTCGAGTTTCCGGTCAGGAGAAGACCAATCACCGAAGACCCCTGAATGAATGTTTCAACAACATCCACATCAAGAGCTTCTGCTATCTTTGTCTTGAACTCCTCCGGAGAGTCAATCGGGACGAATGCAACATCATCAAAGGCGCGGGCAAACACGCCGATGTTCGGGTCACCATTCAGCGACAGGGTAGGATCCATTTATTTAATCCTCTGCAAGCTCCGCCTGAACCTGTCCGTCGTCGAACTTCATGGCACGGACACGGATTCTCCGCGGCGGCTTCTGAGATCCGCGTGCCCAGACAGCTTCATTGATAGATTTGTCGAGCTTGACATTCTCACTCTTTAAGTGGTGGGAAAGATATCCGCGGATATCAGTAATTGCTGCGTTTGCACGCTTGTAGCACGGCACACGCTTTACATCGCGAAGCGGAATTACGTAGATCTGTTCTTTCTGTACTTCTACCATATTCTTACACCTTCAGCGTACTGCGTCTCCAGCTGCGTCTCTTCGGGTGGGACACAACCTGGCGCTTGGTTTTAATCATAACCCATGCGGGAACTCTGCGGTTCTGCTGGGTTGCCTTAGATAACCGGATTTTACGGCTTTTCGTAAGTCTGCTCATGGTTTATTCACCAGTTTTTTCTTCGGAACCAGGGACTGTTCATGATTTTCGGGAAACAGCGGCGTAAAGTCGATTCCCCGTTTTTTCAGGTTTTCCCTGATTTCACTTTCAAAGTCTCCGTTTTCGATGGTTCCGGTTTCGCCGTAGGCGATCTCAAAGAACTGCTCTGCAAGACGGAGAATTTCTTTTTTTCCGATGCCGAGAAGCGGGCGGATGTAACTTACGCCGTACTTCATCTCAAGGCTTTGCACTTCGGCAGGTGTTCTCATCGGAACCCGGTCATCTCGCCTTGTTCCGTCGCCGATTACCTCATACTCCGCTGCCGCGAGGGCAAGGGAGCGTTTGTGGACTTCATTGATGGCGTTTGCAGGATGTCCGTCACGGACTATCCGGTCAGCGGTTTCATCAAGAAACCCGGGTGCAAAGGGTATCTTTCTTAAGGGAAAGCCCAGTTCCTTTGCGGCGTTTTCGATTGCGAGAACACTGCGGGATTCATCGAAGACAAATGTCAGAAGCTCGACCTCGTAGTCGCGGGATAACAGGACTGCAGCCAGACTGCTGTCTTTTCCTCCGCTGTAGAGGACTCCTGCTTTTACATGTGTGTTCATTACACCCTGCGGATGTTGAATTCCTTTTTCTGAGGAACAATCTGTGCCAGAAGGCCTTTTAACTGTTCATCGGTTATTTTCTGACGAAGGCGGCCTGACTGGGCGAGAGCTACAATCTGCTGTTCGATTGATGCGGCAAACTCGGGTTTTGTGATGCGGATTGTGTTGAGCCGCTCACGTGCTTTCGGTTCCATGACCTGCATGAGAACCGACTGAATCTGCTGCTGCATCTGCTGTCTGCGCTGCATCTGTTCCTGTTCGGCCATTCGCTGCTGCTGCATCTGCATCATACGCTGTCTTCTCAGTTCTGCGAGTTCTTCTTCATCTCCCATTCGTTTCACCTGTGTGTGTCAGTTTAGTATTTTGCGAGTCCGGGCGCTGCCTTTACTGCCTCGTCTTTGAGGGAGTAGGCGATTCCGTCGAGGAATTTGCGTCCTTTTGCAGTGACTGCTCTTCCCGCAGGGACTTTTTCGATGAGTCCTGCTGCTTCGAGCTGCTGCATGACTTTTCTTGCGATGCTTCCGCTTCCTTTTCTGAAGTGGGACGGCTTGCTGCCGTTGTCCTGCATACCGCCGTAGACGGTGCGCATGCGCTCAACACCTAAGGGCCCGTCTACGTAGATTCTGCGAAGGACCGCTGCGGCGCGAACGTACCACCAGTCCGGATTCTCCGGCGGCAGTTGTTTGTGTACTCCCGTTTTTGCATACTCTGCCCAAGCTGGTGCTTCGATTTCAGAAACTGCTTTCAGTTCTTCAGCAACCTTGTTGATCAGAGTGCCTGCCGGGATGTCAAATACTGTAGTCATAGTTGACAAACCTCACTGTAAGCCGCGTGCCTTTCGGCACGATTTGTTATGGATATTCCATAACGATGACATTAACAGTGCTTTACATGTATGCTGTTTTAGGATATATATGTTACTCATGGGTTGGATGTGGTTTTGACAAATCCTTTGCTGAATTAAGAGAATACAGCACCAGACCACCCCCACAGACATTAATCCACACCTTTATCCGCTATCACGCCCAAATAATAAGTAGGATGACTCTCTTTAAAATCGGTCAGACCGTGCGTTACGCCCGCACCGGAACGGTGGGAAAAATCGTCTCCATCTCCCGTGACGGAGATGCAGACTACGCAGAACTGGACACAACCGGACTGCTCTACCGTACCGACCAGCTGACAGAGATTGCAGAAACCGCCCACAAAGCAAAAACAGAGCGGAATGTCAGAAAGGAAACCGCCGAAGAAGCAGCAAGAGAGCAGGCAATCCGCGAATCCGCGTGGCTCGCTGTTGACAACAGCTGCGAAGGCGGAGGATAATCTTCGGAGGATAACCATCTGCACTGCAGCCAGGAATCCCTGACCGGGGGATGACCGGAAGAAGAGAAAACACCTGAATAAACCGCAGAACAACATCCGCACCACAGGAGTGAACAACTTGAGTGACCCAACCATACCAAACGTAAATATCGGCGTTGTCGGCCATGTCGACCATGGAAAAACAACCCTCGTAAGCCAGCTGACCGGCTCATGGACCGACCGCCACAGTGAAGAACTAAAACGCGGCATATCCATCAGATTAGGATATGCGGACGCAGTCTTTTACTACTGCAAAAAATGTAAAAAATGGCAGCTGGAGGCAGTATGTCCCGACTGCGGCGCAAAACTCGAAGCAGTCCGTGCCGTATCCTTTGTTGATGCCCCGGGACATGAAACCTTAATGGCCACGATGCTTTCCGGCTCTGCTATCATGGACGGGGCGATGCTCATTATCGCCGCAAACGAACCGTGCCCGCAGCCGCAGACCAAAGAACACCTGATGGCACTGGAGCTTACCGGCATCAAAAATATTGTAATCGTCCAGAACAAAATCGATGTCGTGCCGCAGAAACAGGCTCTGGAAAACTATAAGCAGATTAAAGCATTCGTCAAAGGAACCGTCGCTGAAAATGCGCCGATTATCCCGGTCTCTGCCCAGAAAAAGATTAACTTCAGCATGCTTCTCGAGGCACTCAATGAGACCATCCCGAACAGTGAACGCGACACATCAGCAAGTCCGGTCATGCTGATTGCCCGCTCGTTTGACGTAAATAAACCGGGAGCTTCCTGGAAAGACATTAAAGGAGGCGTTATCGGAGGCTCGTTAATCTGCGGAGAGTTCCATGAAGGAGACGACATCGAAATCCGCCCGGGAAGGCAGTACATCGCGGAAAACAAATCCAGATGGGAGCCGATTATCACAAAAATCACCACAATGAACAAGGCATCCCGCAAGGTTGCCGTGGCAAGCCCCGGAGGACTTACTGCTGTTGGAACGAAACTGGACCCCGCGATTACCAAAAGCGATACGCTCGTTGGACAGGTCGCAGGTGTTCAGGGACAGCTGCCGCCGGTCAGGGACAAGCTGAAGTTTGAGGTAACACTCATGGAACGGGTTGTGGGTTCCGCCTCCGAACTGCAGATTGACCCGCTCCGCTTAAAAGAGCCGCTGATGCTTTCCGTCGGTACCGCGGTGACTGTGGGTATTGTCACCGCCTCGAAGAAGAACATCGCAGAGGTAATCCTCAAGCGCCCGGTCTGTGCGGATGTCGGAGCAAGGATTGCTATCAGCCGTCAGGTTGGCGGACGCTGGCGTCTCATCGGGATGGGAGTTCTCTGCGAGTAAACGTAATCCTCGATACAAATGCGCTGATGATGCCCTTTGAGTTCGGCATCGACCTCTTCGGAGAACTCACCGGCGTTCTCGGCGCGTTTGATGCGCTCGTCCCGGCAGAGGTCATAACAGAACTGCGCGGCCTTAGTATCGGGAACGGGAAAAACCAGGCCGCTGCACGCTTCGGATTGACTGTTGCGGCCCGCTGCACGCTTATTCCCGAACTTGATGCAGACCTTTCGGTCGACGACAAGGTAGCAGCACGGGCAGAAGAGTTTAATGCTGTAGTAGTTACAAATGATAAAGCATTGCGGAAAAAACTCTTAGATAAGAGTATACCTGTTGTCGTTCTTCGTTCACGAAGCAGGTTGGAGCTGATTGGAAGACAGATCTGATATCATGTATTACAAACTGAAATTAAATGACAAAGTACGTGTCCCTCCGGAAAAGATGGGAGAGGATTTAAACACCGTTATCCTTGACGAACTGCAGGAGCAGTTTGAAGGAAGCATCGACAAGGAGATGGGAATCTTCATCGCCGTAACCGGTGTTAACCGCATCGGGGAAGGTGAGATTGTATACAGCGACGGCGGCGTCTACTATGACGTTGACTTTGACGCAGTAGTCCTCCGCCTGGCCCTTCAGGAGATTGTGGAAGGCATTGTGGTCGAAACAACCAGCTTCGGCGCGTTTGTGTCCCTCGGACCTATCGATGCGATGCTGCATATGAGTCAGATTTCCGATGAGTACATCGACTATGATGAAAAGAACTCCCGCCTCGTCTGCAAAGAGTCAGGACGCCATGTCGGAGTAGGCGACACTGTGCGCGCACGTGTTGTCGCCTTATCGCTCAACGAACGCGACCCGCGTGAGTCAAAGATTGGTCTTACGATGCGCCAGCCCGGGCTTGGCACACTTGCCTGGCTCGAAGAGGACCGCGCAAAGGAGGAAGAGGCAGCAAAGAAGAAGGGAAGGAAGTAAATGGCTGCAAAACGCGCTTCTCAGAAAAAGCTTCTTCAGGCCTGCAGAAACTGCCACAAAGTCCTCGATGCGGATAAGACGGTCTGCACCGACTGCCAGGGGAATGCACTGACCACCGAATGGTTCGGGTATCTGGTAATCATTGATTCCCGTCACTCCGACGTTGCCAAAAAGATGAATATTGAATACAACGGACGCTACGCGCTTAAGGTCCGCTGAATGCTTATCCTCCCCGAAAACTGCCGCGGCCTGTTAAAAGAACCGTTCGGCAGACTCTTTTCTGATTTTTCCCTGCTTGCAGCGGAGCTTTCCGGAAAAAAACTCTGTACCGCAGGGGATGTGGTAACAGCCCGCGCGGTATCCTGCGGAATTCTGCCTGATATCGCGGTAATAGATGGTGTGACGCGGCGTGATGAGGCGGTAACGCCGGTGTTTTCAGGCGGGGTGCAGCTCTCTGCACAAAATCCTGCAGGCACCATCACGGATGAACTCATTGCCGCTTTGAAGGAGGCATACGAAAAGCAGCCTGCGCTGGTAACCGTAGAGGGCGAAGAGGACCTCGCAGTCCTCCCCCTGATAGAAATCCTCCCGGGCGGGTGGGCTGTCGTCTACGGACAGCCCGGAGAGGGAGCTGTCCTCTGTATTGTGGATGCTGAACTTAAGAAGTTTGCACGGGAGATACTGTCGAAGTTCGTGAGGGTGTAAGTCCTTTTTTGTGTTCTATGATGCTGCACCGAAGACTAAATATCCGAGTACAACCTATCTATCACCCATGTTAAAAGCATTTATCACCGACGTTGACGGCACACTGACAGACAACAGACGCCGCCTGTCACTATCTGCCGTTGAGGAGATACGCCGCCTGACAGATGCTGATATCCCCGTGGTTCTGGCCTCAGGAAACACCGTCTGCTTCCTTGATACTCTTGCCCACATGATAGGATGCGACGGAAACGTTATCGCAGAAAACGGCGGGGTCTATCGCAAAGGATTCTTAGGCGCGATGCACGTCGAAGGAGACAAAAGCGCAGCCGTTGCCGCCTACGAAAAAATAATCTCCGAGCTGCAGCCGAAAGGAGATGAACTTCGTCTGTTCAGTGCGAATCTGCGGTACTCTGATGTTGCGTTTGCCCGCGGGTGCGATGCCGGGACAGCGTCTGATATCATCAAGGGCATGGGTGTGGAGGTCATTGATACCGGGTTTGCTATTCATCTTCACACCCCGGGGCTTTCCAAAGGGCGCGCGTTTGCCGAAATTGCTAAAGAGATGGGGCTTTCCCCGTCTGAATTCCTGGCGGCAGGGGATTCGGAAAATGACATATCCATGCTGGAACTTGCAGGTGAGGCGGTTGTACCATCGACTGCATCTTTGCGGACAAAGGATGCGGTGCGTGCAAAAGGGGGCAGCGGACATCTGTCTGAGCTGCCGTTTGGTGATGCAGCGGCGGAAGCGCTGCGGGAACTGTTTTAAAGAGATGGTCTGAACCGGCGGGAAACCGGTATAGAAGAACGCGCCTTGTATGCGGAAAGAAAAAGCCGCCTGCTATAGGAATCTGTTTAATACCGCACAGAATACTCGGTAATCAGATTATCCCCTGCCATCTTTGTCCCTTTCAGATCAAGCTTGATCATATCATTTTCTGACCCGAGGTGTTCTCCTCCGACAAGTGACGGCGTGTCTGCACCTCCGACAATAAACGGCATGTGAATCAGCCGGATTTCATCGACTAACCGGTGATGAAGCATAAACCAGTTAAGGGTAGGTCCTCCTTCGATGATAAGCGATTTAACACCGAACTCACGCACCAGAATATCCATAAGAAGCGGAAAATCAATCTTCTCCTCCCCTGCAAACACAACAGAGACTCCCTTTTCGCGGAAGAGTATCAGCCGCTCCTCCGGGGCTTTTTTGGTAACCGCCAGAATGGTCGGTGCATTTTGAACATTAAACACATTCGAATCGGGAGATAAATCCGCAGCAGCATTCGGGATTACCCGCAGGGGGCTTTTTCCCTCCGCCAGACGCACCGTAAGGTTTGAGTTGTCAATCTTTATCGTATTGGACCCCACCATTATCGCATCGTACTCTGCGCGGGTCTGATGCAGCATTACCTCTGCCTCGTGCGACATGTACTTCATAAGGACCTTACTGGATACGCCTTTTCCAAGCGTAAGTTTCCCGTCAGTGGTTATTTCGGATATCATCAGGACATGCGGACGCTTCATTTCTCTCCTCTCTATCGGTGCCTGCGTATTATGTATCTGGTATGTATTTGGTATGTACTTACTATGTATATTTCTACTCGTATATTAC
>JAGHSU010000096.1 GCA_018065685.1 Candidatus Methanocorpusculum equi
GCAAAAGAAGAGATTCGGAAAACCACGGTAGAGGATGCGGTACGCTTCTATCAGGCGTTCGGCCTTACCTCGGTGCGGGTTTCAGAAGAGTCCGAGATGGATGTGCATGACCTGGCATCACTTGAAGAGCTGCGCAAAAACAACATGACGATGTATGATGTGATGGCATTCTCTGCGGAAAACGATATGAACTCACGCGAATGGGTAAACGGGTTCGAGCTGACCCGGAAGTTCGCGGACGGGCTGAAGGAAGCAGGCGGATACAAGGCAATTCCCGACGTCTTTATGGAGATGCTTGCAACATACCCTGACACGTTTATCATCAAAAAGGCAGGGCCTGCAGCAGCAGAGGAGGTCAGAAACTGCGCTCGGATGGTGCGTACGGGAAAGATGTCTGCAGAAATTTTTGATGCATGGTGTCTTTCGGAAGGATTTAATCCGGGTTCTCTTGCAGATATCTGTATCGCAGGCATTTTCACCGCCCTTCTGGAGGGATGGAATTGGGACTCGTAAGTGAGGGAATCACCGAGGTTATCGCAGTCACAAAGGACAATGCGGCGCCAATCGGGATTATTCAGCGCGAGGGGCAGTGTCCGAAGCTGATTCTTTTTAAGGGTTCAAAGACCGAGGAAAACATCAGGAAATACGGATGGGTTACCGCAAATTTTGTCTCGGACGCATACGTTTACGCAAAGTATGCATTTTATGATGCGGCACCGGAAGAGCTGACAAAAGCAGGGGCGTTTCAGCGGCTTTCGGCAGCAGACGCATACATCCCCTATCATGCATCTGTTGTGCACGAGACAGAGAACACGTATCTGGTTGATTTAACTCCTGCAGGAGAGGAGGTTATCATCAGCCCCGGGGTGCGCCGGGTAAACCGCGGGTTTGACGCGGTGGTTGATGCATCGGTTCATGCAACGCGGTATGTCAGGACACACTCGGAGGAGCTTGCAGAGCGGATCCGATACGATCTGGCTCTTATCAGAAAGTGCGGAGGATGCCGCGAGCAGGAGGCGGCAGAACTGCTGCGCGGGGTCTGCGGCTTTACAGACACGGAATAAGAGCAGTTTCCTCTGAAATATTTTTTATCTGAAATAGTTGTAACTATTCACCATGTGTGTATTTGTGGTTGTTGTAACTGAGATGCGGGGGTTCTGAGAGAGAGCGCAGACCTCACAGACCTCGCTTCGCGAAACCGGAAGAGCTTCCACCCCCTTCGGGGGATGATGACCGCTCGGAATCTCTTCCTCATAATTCGTGAGAAAGAGAAATCTCAATTAGTGGTATTTTATCCATTCTAACTAAATTAGAGGAAAGAAATTCCGAGCGGTTAGCGTCCCCTCAGGTTCTTCCTGAGGGGCGGAATTTCTTTCCTTAGTCTGCGAGGTCTGCGCTCTTGTTGCACATACACACCTCAGTTACAGGACGATAAAGAATATGGGCTGAATAGTTACGAAGATAATTCCCGGAAAAGAGAGTGTTCTGCTGTTTAGAACAGCAGTATTTTTGTAAGAACCGCAAGGCCGACTGCGGCAAGCAGCCAGATGACGAATCCCGCAATGACTTTCCATGTTTTTTCTTTGTTTTTCAGGGAGGATATGGTCTCCAGAATGAATGCAGCGATAAGAACCACTGCAGTAAAGACCATAAGACCGATTCTAAGCGGCGGAATGTCCGGGAGGACGCCTGCGACAAACGGCAGTACGAAGCAGAAGATCCAGGTAAGTATTACAAGGGCAAGACCTATGACGTCGAGGAGGAAGCCGAAGTCACCCATCTTTGTAAGCGTATCTTTTGCCGCGGGAGCGGGAGATTCTTGTGTCATGTTTTATCAGAAATATAGTATGGTGTTATAGAATATAGATGTTGTTTTTTGGATGCGGCGGCTCTTTGCAGCTGCAGCCCCCGCTTCATATCTTCCCTTTTGCCGCGAGCACAATCTCCAGATACGAGACGGTAAGCCGCTCCCCGGCAATCCCGAACTGTTCTGCAGCGCGGTCAATGACTGCCATCGACTCCTCCTGTGAAAGCCCTGCCTCTGCTTCAATCTCGGAAAAGACACCGACGCCTTCGATACTGTCAAGGGTTACGATTCCATGTTCAATCTGGTAGATTTTTCTGTGTTTGCACACATCAGCAGTTCTCGTAAATCCGAGCCGCTCAAGCATTGCGGAAAACTCCTCTCCGGATGACAGGTCGACAATAATCTCTTCCCGCGATTTAAAACCCTCCGGGCCGGTCTTTGCCCCTTTGTATGTCACGCACGGAGGCATGACCTTCCCGCAGCGCTGGTTTTCCACATACCGCAGACGAAGCGCTTCGTCGGTCTTTGCAAAATCATTATGCGGGGCATTATAGTAAATATCGTGTTCATCCTGGTCTGCAATGAGCTGTGCGCCGCTTTCAGTGAGGCGGTGTTCAATCGGCTCAAGGGCCGCGACGCGGACTTTTATCTCAATCTCAAAACCCATGATACAATATACTCCCGAAAAAAGATAAATGTTATGAAAGGGAGTTATGAATCTCCCCACTTTGCAATCGCTTTGGCGAGTTCCGCATGCGTTTTTGCATACTCCTTTGCGGTGATACCCAGAACCGCAGCTTCTGCCGCGAGCACAAAGGCGCGTGCTCCTGCAGCAGTACCATCCGGATGCCCGTGGATACCGCCTCCTGCCTGCAGTACGATATCACACCCGAGCTTTGCAATCTCTGCTGCTGCCTTTCCGGGGTGGAGTCCTCCGGATGCCACCGGAAACACCGGCTTTAATCCGGGGATTTCGCGGGTAATCTCGCGGTTGTCGCCTAAGATTTCCTCTGCCTTTCCGCC
>JAGHSU010000019.1 GCA_018065685.1 Candidatus Methanocorpusculum equi
ACCCACTTCCACCCCTCCTCCTTCAGCACCCTCTCCGCCTCTCTATACTCAGGCATCACCCGTTCCACTTCCCCCCAGAACTCCTGCTGATGGTTCCTGAACCGCAGATGACACACCTCATGGGCCACCAGATACTCAATCACAAACACAGGCCCGAGCAGAACATTCACATTAATAATAATCCCGTTCTTCGGCGTACAGCACCCCCACTTCCTCTTCTGATGCCGGACACGAATCTGCGGTGCTGCAACCCCCGAGAGCTTTGCATACTTTTCAGCAAACGGCTTCAGACGCCGCGTCCCCTCACGTCTGAAAAGAAACATAACAGCACTGCGGCACGCACCCTCCGCCTCCTCCGCGGAAAAATCCTCAGGCACCGTCAGCAAAAGAACACGGGGCCCGCACTCCGCTCCGCTCACCGGCGCATCCTCTGCCTCCTCCCCGGTCTCCCCTGCAAACCGTGCCGAAACACAGCTCCCGACGGCTCTTCTGATAACATACGTCTCCCCGAAAAACGGAATGGTACCCCCGTCCGCATATCCCTGATGTGGAACCGGCCGCGCTGCAAACCGCTCCAGATGCTTTACAATCCACTCCGCCTTCGACTGTGCAAAGGAAAGGGCCTCCTCGCGCGAGGCATTTTTTGGAACGCGCAGGACAATCTCTCCGTCAGCTTTTACCGTAAGCCCGATTGTGCGCCGTTTTGCGGAAAACACCACAGATACCGGATATTCCGCGCCGTCAAACACCACAGAGTCCCTGCCGTTCATAAGTGAAACATTATCTAATTTACAAACCAATATAGTTATTGAAATGAAGGTATATGCGATAGACCGTGATACGCTGGCACTTCTGCTCGAAATGGGAAAGTCCTCGTGGCCAAACGAGTACATGGTCCTCCTCGGCGCAGAAGATGGTGTCATCAACATGGTATATCCGATTGCAGGCTCCGGCGGCGGATCAGATGCCTCATACATCATGATGGACATGGTCCCCCTTGGAATGTCCTTTGTGGGGACTGCGCACAGCCACCCGAACGGTGTGGTCCGCCCGTCAGATACCGACTACTCCACATTCGCCGAAATGGGGCAGGTGCACATCATCGTGGGAAGCCCCTTCGACGAATACTCGTGGCGTGCCTTCCGCCGCGACGGACACCCCGTAAAACTGGAGATTGTATCCGACGAATAACATAAAGGAACAATAACCGGAAGATAAACAGCAGGAACATAAACAGCAGGAACATAAAATATGAAACGCGTCATAGCAACTGGAACATTCGATATTCTGCACCCGGGACATGTGTATTTCCTCTCGGAATCAAGAAAACTCGGGGACGAACTCTGGGTCATCGTCTCCCGCGAAAAAAACGTAAAGCACAAACCGCGCCCGGTGGTCTCCGAGGAGCAGCGCCTCGCAATGATTCAGAGCTTAAAGTGCGTCGACCACGCGGTCTTAGGCGACGAGGATGATATGTTTAAGCCCATCAGAGAGATTGCCCCGGACATTATAACGCTCGGCTACAACCAGTACTTTGACGAGAATAAGCTTCGTGCCGACCTTGAAAAGCGCGGAATCAATGCGGAGGTCGTGCGGATTTCGGCATACAAGGGAGCCACCTTTACCTCAAGCAGCCAGATTATCGGGGAAGCGGTCAGAAGGAGAGGAAACGGGAACGGAGATGGAAATGACAAAACCGGATGTTAGGGAAGAAGCGGCAAAGCTCACCGCGATGGTGCGGGAAAAGGGAGGAGACGCGACTCTGATTCCCGCATCAGATGTGGTAACCGCAGAGTGGGTGAGGATGAAGTGTTACTTCGGCTGCAAGGGATTCGGACGGCGCTTCAGCTGTCCCCCCTACTCGCCGACGCCTGAAGAGACTAGGAAAGTCCTTGAGGAGTTCTCCTCGGCCCTTCTGATAAAATACGTGGGTGATGCTGGTCTCCCCGACCCGAAACGGTACGTCTCGCACGAGACGACACGGTACGTGCAGCAGATGACGCATGAGCTCGAAAAGACCGCGTTTAATGACGGCTTCTACAAGGTCCTCTGCTACGCGGGACACCAGTGCGGCTGGTGCCCGTCGTGCGCCGCAAAAGAAAAGGGCGCACGGGAGTCTGACTGCCGCTTCCGGGAGAAGATGAGACCTTCGATGGAGGCCTCGGGAATTGACGTGTATGCGACCTGTAAAAACGCGGGATGGGAGCTTGACGTGATAACCTGCAGCAGGACCCCTGAAGGGGGGCTCTCGCTCGAACACCCGATGACCACCGTGATGCTTCTGCTTCTGGAGTGAGTATGGCTGTCCGTCGTCCGCAGAAAAACTCCTCCTTTTTAGCCCCGGTCCCCTTTTACTGGTGTGACAGATGTCATGCGCCGGTGATGGGACGTGTCTGTGCCTGCGGAAATGCCGCACGTCCCGTCTCGGTTACCCCGCCCGGGGATGTACGCCCCGCGTTTCCCCGCGACCGTGCGCTCGTAAACCGCCTGTTCGAAGCGGAGTTCGGCGTCCCCTTAATTCCCGATGACCAGATTGCGATCTTAAACAAAGTCCCGGACGAGGACCGGATGGAAGAGATTGTGCTCGGAGGCGCAGTCGTCTGTGCAGTCCGCTACCTTCCCGCGGAAGAGCGTTGGGAGGTGCTCCCGCGTGAGGCGGCAGCTTCGGTTGTGCAGCCCGTAAAGCGCATTGTGCGGGTCACCGACGAAGCCGCTGGCTACATTAAAGAGGGAAGCAGCGTCCTCATGCCCGGAGTGACCTATGTCTCCCCTGAAATCCGCGAAGGAGACCCGGTCTTTGTCCTCAGTGAATCGGGAGAGTGTGTTGCAGTCGGCCGCTCGAAGATGTCGGCAGAAGAGGCGGCCTCTGCAGAACGCGGGCAGCTTGTGCGTACCCGGCGGACGCAGAAACCGGTAATCGACGTGCACCCGTCCTCATGGGAGGGGGCAATCGCCGCAAACGAGACAATCTTAAACACCTACGAGGAAAAGTCCGTTGCATTCATCCGTGACGTGATGGCGAAAAATCCGGACGTTGCGGCAACAATCTCCTACTCCGGCGGAAAGGACAGTCTGGTAACACTTCTCCTGACCCTGAAAGCAGGCCTCAGGCTTCCGATGATTTTTGCGGATACCGGCCTTGAGTTTCCGGAGACGGTTCAAAATGTGCATGAGGTCTCCGAAACGTACGGCCTTCCCCTCTATACACAATCCGGCGCAGACGGGTTCTGGAAGGAGTTTGCGGTAAACGGCCCCCCTGCGGTGGACTTTCGGTGGTGCTGCAAATCCTGTAAGCTCTCGCCCGTCAAAACCCTGATTGAGTCCACCTGGGGCGAGGCGCTCTCTTTTATCGGACAGCGGAAGTTTGAGTCGGCAAAGCGTCTGCAAAGCCCGCGGGTCTGGCGGAACAAAAACGTCCCCTGTCAGATATCAGCAGCCCCTATCCAGCACTGGACCGCAATGCATGACTGGCTCTATCTCTTCCGCGAGAAGGCGCCGTATAATCCGCTCTATGAGATAGGGCTTGACAGAATCGGCTGCTTTATGTGCCCCTCGTCGGATATTGCCTGTATGAAGGATATTGCGGCACGCTATCCTGAGATGTGGGAGATGTGGGAGGAACGGGTCCGTGTCTGGGGTGATGCGAACGGAAAGCCCGAAGAGTGGGCGGCAAAGCATCAGTGGAGAATCCGGGAGAAGGCGGAAGAGGATTCTGATATGGAAGGGCATTATTGAGAGGGGACTGTTCTTTTGCCGCGGATGGCCGGCGGCTGATGTTGTAACTCGGTGCGGCAGCAGGCATCCGTGACAGGTAGCAAGTATCAGTGACCGGCTGACGAATGAAGCAGAACAGTTACACAGATTGAACAGTCACATATATATTAGTGTATCTCCAATATAGTACTTAAGAAAAATTCCGGAACCGGAAAAAAATTAAGTGGATGGACACACTCATGGAAATATCACGCGACATCTATCTGAGGCGTCTGGCAGACCGCAGGGAAAACGGGCTCATAAAAGTCATCACCGGAATCAGACGGTGCGGCAAATCATATCTCCTCAACACACTTTTCTACCGGCACCTGCTCGAAACCGGTGTTAAAGAAGAGAAAATAATAAGATTCGCCTTTGACTCCGCAGAAGACCTTTCGCTCATCGGAGAAGACATTATAGCCATGGAACGGGATAAACGCAAAGCAGACCCGGGAAAATTCATGGCCTGGCTTTCCCAAAAGATAAAAGGCAATGATACATACTATCTCCTCCTTGACGAAGTACAGAACCTCGAAGCATTCGAGTCGGTCTTAAACTCCTATCTCCGGCATCAGAACCTTGACATCTATGTAACAGGCAGCAACTCGAAGTTCCTCTCAAGCGACATAATAACCGAGTTTGCAGGAAGAGGAGATGAAATCCATGTTCACCCCTTATCGTTTGCCGAGTATTACACAGCATGCAAAGACAAATCCCCGGTGCAGGCATTCGATGACTATATGACATTCGGCGGGCTTCCCTTCTGCGCCCTGATCTCATCGGATGAACAAAAAGCGGCATATCTGGATGCACAGATGAAAAATGTCTATCTGAGAGATATTGTCCGGCGCTACGGCCTGCAGCATGAGGAAAATTTACGTGAGCTGGTAAGCGTCGTCGCCTCGGACACGGCTTCCCTGACAAACCCGGCAAAACTCTCCCGTACGTTTGATTCGGTAAAACACCCGGGGCTTTCCGCACAGACGATTGACCGGTACATCTCATTCCTCGAGGAAGCGTTTCTGATAAAACGTGCTCTCAGGTTCGATGTCCGCGGAAGAAAATATATCAATACTCCCTATAAACTCTACTTCGAAGACACCGGACTCCGGAACGCACAGCTTTCGTTCCGGCAGCTTGAGCCGGCGTATCTGATGGAGAATATCATTTACAATGAACTGAGACTCCGGGGGTTTTCCGTCGACGTCGGAGTTGTTCCAATCCGTGAGACCGGACCTGACGGAAAAGAGATGAAGAAGCAGCTGGAGATTGATTTTGTTGCAAACAAAGGAAGTCAGAGATACTATATCCAGTCAGCATGGATGATTCCTGATGAAGCGAAGAGGAGACAGGAGCTTCGGTCGTTTGATATGACACGCGACTCGTTTAAGAAGATTCTGATTTCCGGGACCGAACTGAAACCGCGGCGTGATGAAATGGGGTATGTTACGATGGGGGTTATCGACTTCCTGCTGGATGCAGAAAGTCTTGAACGATAACGTGCGGGAAAACGGGCGCCTTCACTCACATACCCTAAACTCTTATCTCCTTCGACGACATATATGATACTCATGAATAAACCGACCGTAGTAACCTGCGGGCTGCCCTACACCAACGGCCTCTGCCACTTAGGGCACCTGCGAACCTACATCCCCGGAGACTTCTATGTCAGGTACCTTAGAAGACTCGGGGAAGACATCGTCTTCATCTGCGGCTCGGACAACCATGGAACCCCCATCGTTGTCTCCGCAGAAGCAGAAGGTGTTTCTCCGCGGACCATAAGTGAACGATACCACAAACACTTCGACGAAATCTTCAAAGCCACGGGGGTCCGCTTCGACCGCTTCGGCATGACCGACGACCCCGCAAACCATGCACGGACAACACAGATACTAAAAGCCCTCATAGAAAAAGGATACGTCTACGAAAAAGTCATCCAGCAGAGCTACTGCCCCAAATGCGGCAGATTCCTCCCGGACCGCTACGTCGAAGGGACATGCCCCTACTGCGGAAAACATGCAAGAGGAGACGAGTGCGACCAGGGCTGCGGAAGACACCTGGAACCGGGAGAGATTTTAGACCCCGTGTGTGCCACATGCGGCACGAAAGCAGAGCTTCGCGAGCAGAAACACTACTACTTTAAGCTCTCCGCATTCAGAGACTACCTCTTAGAGTACCTCCCGACACTCAAAGGAACCGTAAACGCCAGAAACTACGCCATCGGCTGGGTCGAAAACGAGCTGATGGACTGGTGTATCACACGAATGCTCGACTGGGGAGTCGCTTTCCCCGCAGAAGGTGCAGACGGTCTTGTCTGCTACGTCTGGGTCGATGCACCGATCGGATACATGTCCTTTACCGAGGAGTGGGCTGCAGCAAACAATGCCGACTGGAAAAAGTACTGGATGGAGGGAGACCGTGTGCACTTCATCGGGTCTGATATCATCTACCACCACTGCGTCTTCTGGCCTGCGATGCTCCACGGAGCAGGATACGAGCCCCCGTCTGCGGTTGTCGCATCGGGAATGGTCACCATCGACGGCGAGAAGTTTTCAAAGTCCCGCGGAAACGTGGTCTGGACAAAGGAGGACTACCTGGATAAAGGCCTTCCCGCTGACTATCTGAGATACTATCTCTTAGATTACACAAGCCACACCCGCGAACTCGACTTCAGCTGGAAGGAGTTCCAGGCAAGAATCAACAACGAGCTGGTAAACACCTTCGGAAACTTCGCAAACAGAACCTTAAACCTCATCAAAAACAAGCTGGGTCACATCCCGGAGTGTGCGGTTGAAGCCCCGGTCTTTGAGGAGATTTCAAAGTCCCTTGCAGCTATTGAAGAGGCGGTCCGCGCCTTCGAGTTCAAAGCAGCGGTTGACAATATTCTTCTCCTGGCCTCATACGGAAACAGCTACATCTCAAACGAGGCGCCCTGGAAGCTCCTGAAAACAGATGTCCCGCGTGCGGAGCAGGTTCTCAGAAACTGCCTCCAGATTGTCAAGGCCTGCGCTCTTGTGATGCAGCCTGCAATGCCTGACTTTGCCCAGAAACTCTGGGAGATGTTAGGATATCAGGATACGGTTGAAGCACACCCGGTATCAGATGCAATGGTGCCTTTCGAAAACACGGTGCTTGGCGATGTAAAGCCGCTCTTTGCAAGAATCGAGGATGCACAGCGTGAGGAGCTCGA
This sequence comes from Candidatus Methanocorpusculum equi, assembly GCA_018065685.1. GTDB lineage: Archaea > Halobacteriota > Methanomicrobia > Methanomicrobiales > Methanocorpusculaceae > Methanocorpusculum > Methanocorpusculum equi. Next base: position 6,944 of record JAGHSU010000019.1, read on the forward strand.
GGCAGTGCTTGCAAAGCGTGCCAAAGAAGCAAAGGAGGCCTCTGCAAAGAGTGAGGGAAAGAGCGAAGGAAAGAAGGATGAAAAGAAAAACAGTGGAGAGAAACCTATGACAGAAGAAGAATTTGAACCGATTTCAACAGATATTGTAACGATTGATGATGTGGCAAAGTTCGACCTCCGTGTCGGAGAGGTCGTAAAGTGTGAGAAGGTCGAAAAAGCAGACCGTCTCCTGCGGCTTCAGGTAGATATCGGATGCGAGGTGCGCCAGATTGTATCAAGCATCGCAAAGGAGTACACCCCTGAGGAGATGGTCGGGAAAAAGATTATCGTCATTGTAAACCTCAAGCCCGCAAAGTTCCGCGGGGAGGAGAGCAACGGGATGCTCTTTGCAGCAGGAGAGTCCGCATCGCTTCTTATCCCGCTGCGGGATGTTCCGAACGGGACTAAGGTCCATTAATCTTTTTTTTTATTTTTATACCTATTCATCCCCCATTAATAAATCCTATATCAGATAAAAACCGATATATAACCACCATGAAGACAGCCCTTATTCTCATCGGCTGCCCGCAGATTCCTGTTCAGTCCCCTCTGGTGCTCTATATAGCAGATTTTCTGCGGGACGCAAACATAACTCCCGTGGTTGCCGCAAACCCGTCAGCGAAGCAGCTTGTGCGGGTAAGCGACCCGAAAGGACACTACGTCTCGGAGTACCGCGACCTGGAAAAAACCATCTCGGAGATGCGTGACGGGGATGCTGCATACCCTCTTATCATCTCCCTGGTGCATAACGATGCAGGGCTTTCATATACGGCAACAGCCGCAGCCCTTGCACCTGAATCAACAATAGTCACCCTGTTCTTCGGCGAGCATGCATACGAGCTTGCAGATGAAGCAGAGTATCAGACAGAAAAAATCGCGGCCCCTCTGACGCACAATGCCAAAGGGATTCTGCCGCACCTGGAGGAGGTGCTTGAATGGGCTGTCTTGAAAATATGAACTATGAAATCCTTGCAAAGAACTGCAGCTTTAAGGAGGCGCGTGACCTCATCAAAGCAGAGTGCAGCGAGCGCTACGAGGTCCAGCCGGGATTTAAACTCCTGGATAAACCGTTAATCGGCATCCCCCCCATCTTTGTCGGGATTAAAGAGGAGAAACTCATCTACGGCTACACAAAACCCTGCTACGGTACGTTTGTGGTAAAGGTCGAGGACGCGGACGGGGTTTCATCCGTCAGAAAAAGCGGCAAACCCGTTAAATAAGCAGATAAGAGATAAATAAGCAGGAACAGGCAAAGAACCGCCTCCCGCAGGACCGAAGCAGAACCATGGACGTTACAGAATTCATCCCCACTCTTTTAATCGCGATAGGTCTTGCCATGGATGCGCTCTCGGTCTCTCTTGCAGGAGGTGCTCTCCTTAAGAAAAATATCATCCGGACCGCTCTTGCCGCGGGAGGGATGTTCGGATTTTTCCAGTTCCTGATGCCCGTTCTCGGCTGGCTTGCAGGAGCGCCGCTTTCCCGGTTTCTGCAGACGGTTGGCTCCTGGATTGTCGTTGCCCTCTTCTTTTTCATCGGGGCGAAGATGATCTATGACGCATTCAAAGGAAAAGAGGAGAGTGTCAATCTCACGGGCTTTAAGGTGCTCCTTCTGCTCGCGATTGCAACAAGCATTGATGCACTTGCGGTTGGTATCAGCTACGGTCTGATGAACAGCGAGATAATTCTCCCTTCGGTTATCATCGGCGTTGTGGCGTTCCTATTCAGTTTTGCAGGGGTTCTCGCAGGCCACAAATTAAGCAGTATCCTCGGGACGAAAATGGAGATTGTAGGGGGAGTTATTCTGATTCTGATGGGGGTTAGGTTCCTGGTAGGGATTTTTGTCTGAAGAGTAAATCCTAAAAAAAGGTAACTATTCAGCCCATATTCTTTATCGTCCTGTAACTCAGGTGCGGCTTTTCGGACGCGAATGCGCGTCAGAAAATCCACACCTAAGTTACAACAACCCGCAGAACACCCGGTGTATAGTTACAAAATAAATCCAAAAAAAGTAAATGAATCCCGCAGATCAGGACGTTGACGGGACAAACAGGTGGATAGAGTTTAGCGTATTTTCAAGGTCGTCTATTGCTTCGTTAATCGCATCCCCTGCATTCGAGATGTTAAACGGCTCCCAGAACTCCAACGGAAGGGAAGCGGAAAGGGGCATGTGAAGGAGCGTGTCGAGGAGTGATTCGGATGATGTGCTTCCGGAATCTCCGGTATCTCCGGCCTTCTGCATGATTCCAACCCGGGTAAAGTCCTTTAAGGAGTCCTGTACCCCTTCGATTGTGATTCCTTCATAGGTGAGATTGGCGAGCGAGACCACAGTTTCTGCTTTGGTGAGGCCCCCTTTGGTGTATTTCAGCCCGAACAGCTCCACTTCGATGTCATACCGCTCGAGAGGGGTATTTCCGATGGATGCTGCATTCTGGGCAGGCGCCAGAGTGATTGTTCCGATTTTTTCATCTCCCATGAGGATTTCCGTGGTGGTGCTGCCAAGCGAGACACAGCCCGCGGAGAGGATGACTGCTGTTATAAGAAGCAGAACCACAGTTGCGATACAGAGTTTCTTCATTGCTGCAGATATATCGGTGAGGAAAGTATAAACAATTTGTCACAGGGGGCGGGAAGAATCCCTTATCCCTTATACATCCCTGCAACATCCCCGACAACCACAACCGCAGGCGGATGAAACACAAAATCCCCTGCGGCAGTCTCCCCGACGGTCGAACAGATGACCCGCTCATCCGGTAAAAAACCGTGCTCGATGACCGCAAGCTTCCGCTCCGGATTCATCCCGCCTTCCAGAAGCGATGCGCAGATATCCTTCAGATGCTCCGCCCCCATATAAATGACAAGGGTTCCGGGGCATTTCGCATACCATGACCAGTCGGTTGCACTATATCCCGTATCTCCTCCAGTGTCTCCTCCCGTTCTGTCTCCCGCACCGTCTCCTGCCCCGTGGCCGGTTACAAAGGTGACCGAGCGGGACACCCCGCGGTGCGTCACAGGGATTCCGAGATGCTCAGGGACCGCAATCCCGCTGGTAATCCCCGGAATTACCACCACCTCAATCCCGAGCTTTTGCAGATACTCCATCTCCTCTCCACCCCGTCCGAAGACGAAGGGATCGCCTCCTTTCAGCCGCACGACGGTCTTTCCGGAAATGGCTGCCTCCCCTAACATGCGGTTAATCTCAGACTGCGGCACAGGATGATTTCCGCCGCACTTTCCGACATCAGCAAGCTCTGCTTCGGGAGGGAGCGAGGCGAGAATCTCCGGGTGTATGAGACGGTCATAGAATATGATATCTGCACAGGAAAGCGCCTCACGGGCAGCAGGGGTTAAAAGGGAAAGACCCCCCGGCCCCACACCCGCAAGATAGACGCGCCCTGCGGCAGGATTCTCTCTCATACCCCTCCCTCAATTTTATCCCGTGCCTCATCAATTAAGTACTTCGCCCGCTCATAAAACGCCCGGCCTATGGCGTGTGCCGCCTCAAGTGAGGGAACATCTGACTCCACCCGCTCTGCACGTTTTCCGTCGAGGGAGAGCACTTCCGCAAGAAGACGCCCTCCCTGACAGTAGGCACCAAACGGCGTAAAGCACCCGACGCCAAGCTCCTCCATAACGGCCCGCTCGACCGCGGTGCTGAAGGCGGACTCCGCATCATTTATCGGCGCAAAAACGGAACGGAGCTCATCAGTGTCGCGGGAAACAACCGCAATCGTTCCCTGATTCGGTGACGGGACAAAGACATCTGCCGGAAGGCGCACACCGTTTACCCGGAGTCCGAGCCGTGAAAGTCCTGCCTCCGCAATCACGATTGCGTCATATTCACCGGATGAGAGCTTTGCAAGGCGCGTGTCGATGTTTCCCCGAAGAGGCGCCACGTGCATCTCCGGGTATTTATGATAATAGCGAAGAAGCTGCGCGCGTCTCCGGAGCGAAGATGTCCCGATACGGTAAACCTCGTCCATGGGTTTTTCCGCGACAAAATAATCAAACGGAGAGTCGCGGCGCAGCACGGCAGCTGTGACAAGTCCCACAGGCCGCTCAAGCGGGATGTCTTTCATGCTGTGGACCGCGGCATCGATTCTTCCCTCAAGAATTGCGGAGTCCAGTTCGCGGACAAACAGCCCGAAGCCCCCTGCCTCCTGAAGGGTTCTGTCGCGCAGGGCGTCCCCTTTGGTGGTGATAACAACCGTCTCGGACGCAACACCCTGCTTTAAGAGAAGGTCTGCGACACGTTTCGTCTGGGCAAGAGCAAGCTTACTCCCCCGTGTCCCGAGCCTGATTACAGACATGCGTACACCTCACAGATTCTTTCGACATCCTCTTTGTCATGGGCAAACGAGAGGAAGTTTGTCTCGTACTGCGACGGAGGAAGGAAGACCCCGTGCGACATCGCATGTTCCCAGAACTTCCGGAACGCCGCGGTGTCCGCAGTCTTTGCCGCCGCATAATTCTCCGGGGCTTTGGATGCAAAGAAGTACTTAAACATCGAACCCGCTGATGCAAATGATGCCGCATGCTCCAGGCTGATGCTTTTTCTGATACGCGATACCGCATCCGCGGCTTTCGCATACACCGCCTCATGTCCATGCAGATACGAGACCGCGGCGCATCCTGCAGCCATGGAGTCCGGATTTGCATTGAAC
>JAGHSU010000101.1 GCA_018065685.1 Candidatus Methanocorpusculum equi
GCGATACGGATTTTTCCACGGCTGTTCTGATGAACTGTTCGATGTTTGCGATAGCATCCTCCCCTCCGTCAAGAGCCGCATAGACTGAGTACACCCCGGTCCGGCGGGTGACGGTCCGGAGGAATTCAGGGACGGGAAGAGCCGCTGCTGCCTTCGTTAGCTCTGCAAGAAGAGCGAGTGCTTCCTGTACGAGGGGAGCCTCTGATGCGGAGAGTTTTGCGTGAAGGGTGTCGCCTGTTTTCCGGTCCGCAGCCTGTGCAATCTCCGCATCCGTAAGGCCGAAGAAGGGGGAGCGGAGCGCCCCGTAGAGGGCTGTGTCGTCTTCGGGGTAGACCGAGGCGCGGATTACATTGTAGAAGTCATAGATTTCCTGGCACGAGTAGAATCCCTTTCCCTTGTACTCGGAATAGGGGATGCCGTAGCGGGAGAAGGCCTCTTTTATTTCGGGGGCATGGGTTCGTGACCGGTACAGAACGGCAATGTCGCCGTATCCTGCGGGGCGGGATACGCCGTGGTCGTCGAGTACTGCGCAGCGCCGCTCCACGGTGTCTTTTATCCACGAGGCAAGAAGCAGCGCTTCGCCCATGTCAGGCTTTATTCCTTCCGGATACGCTGCCCCTTCCTTTTCCTCTGCGGCTGCAGTCTCTCCCGCAGCACCGGTCTCTCCTGCGGCACCGGCATCTCCTGCAGTCCCTGCAGCTCCGCCCTCCCCTTTCGCGGCATCATCCTTTTTCGCCGGGACGTACCGCAGCGAGATGACGCCTCCTGTTTCCGCACTGCGGTTCGGACGCACCGCGGAGTAGACGATGTCAGCATTTTCTTCCTCCGGATACATGGCCTCGAACACCCGGTTGATGACCTTCTGCACCGCGGGAAGCGTTCTGAAGTTAACATCGAGGTTTACCTTGTTCTTAAAGGAGTCCATCAGCGCCCACGCCTCTGTGGGGTACGAGCCCTTGAAGCCGTAGATTGACTGTTTGACGTCTCCTACGATGAAGAGACGCTTATCCTCCTCGATGTCTCCGGCAAGTTTTGTAACGATTGCCGTAAGAGCCGGGTCATTGTCCTGAACTTCGTCGACCAGGATATAGCGGAAGCGGTTTTTGAGTGCGGTGCACACAGCCTTATTATCCATCAGCTCCTGCGTTTTTGTGATGAGGTCGTCGAAGCTTAACAGGTTGCCCTGCTCTTTTTTCGCTTCGACCGCTTTATAGATGTGTGCCGCGGTTTTCCCGAACGCCTGCATCACCCGGAGCATCAGCTTTGTGCGGGGGTCGTCCATGCTTTCGAGGAGGACGGATTCTTTGATGTTTTTGATGTCAGTCTTGAGGTTGGAAAGGAATGTATTGACGCTGTTAAACTGTTCTATGCTGAGCTGAGGGTATTTGGCAACTGTTCTATCACTGGTGGGAACCGAATCCGGAACACCTGTCAGTGCCTCATACAGTTCCTTCGGAGTTTTTGCCTGTGGATACCGGTAATGGAGCAGCAGATACAGTTTTCCTATATTTGATGACACCACACCATTCTTATTCGGTTTTGCACATGATTCATCGAGACCGTTTACAAACTCCTTAATTGCCGCGTTCCCGCAGATTATCTGCAGCATATCGCGGAGGTACTTTTCCTGCACCGCACACCACTTATTAAACGTCTCCTCGGGATGGGAGATGACCTCTTCAAACCTCTCCTCCATCTCCGGCCAGTTCCTGATGAGCATCTGCAGCCCTCTCTTAATAGTGAATTCCGGAACATACCGATACAGCTCGGTTACCGTATCAAACAGATTCTCCGGCGGGCGCTGCAGTGTTTCCTCAATCGTCCTGGTGATACACTCCTCCTCATCTAATTCATCCATGACGCCAAAGCCGGTGACCACTCCTGCCTCGCAGGAGAACTCACGGAGAATCGAGTGGCAGAACCCGTGGAAGGTAGCAATGCAGCTTTTATGAATCGAGGAAGCGGCGGCTGCAAGGCTTAAGTCAGTGCGGGCGCTCTCGCGCACCGTTCGCTCCACTATGACCTTCATCTCTGCTGCGGCCATTTCTGTAAAGCTAAGGCAGAGA
>JAGHSU010000122.1 GCA_018065685.1 Candidatus Methanocorpusculum equi
TCAGCTTTTTCACATATGATTATTCGGTGGAGAGAATATAGTTTCCCCTTAGAAAATAGATAGATTATTATAGGATGGTAAAAATTTTTGAAAATCAAGGATCAATTTTTGGATAGTTCTTGAAACAAAACATAATTTCGGATTTGATTGGTCAAAAACTTGTGAACTAATTTCGGGATACTACAGTCAGAGAGTTTTTTCTTCTGTGATTTCGACCGCAGGGTATTTTTATGTCGGGGAGTATTTGTAGTATAGATTGTTTCCGGAATCTGCAGTTCGCTGATTGTCGGCAGAGTCCGGAAAGTACGTGAGGACTGTATGACAGAAGAGAAAATACGCAAATATCTGACCCCCAGATTTGAAAAACGCATCCGGCGGTATTTCTTATCCCTTACTGAGGATGGGCGAGAGAGGTGCTTTTCCGATATCGACCATACGATTGAAACTCTTTCAAAAGAGATGGGAAAAGATGTGAAGGAGACACGCTGGATTATTGAAAGCATAGGACTCTATCTCACCTCCAATGCGGGAAAGAACTTTTATGCCGACTATCAGAAGATTCCGCTCGCAGGAGGTGCCGTTCTCTGGACGCTTCAGGCTCCGGGAGGCGGCTCCATCCATCTGGTTCAGACAAATGAGGGAAAACTCCTTGTCGACTGCGGCTACGGGATAAATTATGAGGACTGGTGCCGGACGCTGGAGGACTTAGGGCTTTCCGGTTTTTCCGATGTAAAGCATCTGTTATGTACCCACGGGGATGCGGACCATATCGGAATGGCAGGAAATCTTCCCTGCGCCTCCTATATGCACCCGGTAACAAAACAGCTGCTGGATGACGGGTCCCCCGGGTTTGCTGCGGTAAACGACTATCCCGAGCTTGTCAGGACCTATACATTTTCAATCAATACGATATCACACTTAGCGATGCCGAAGCAGATAATCCCGGCGAAAACGGAGCCGCTCCGGTATCGCGGTATTTTTCCGGTGATTGACGAGGTCAGCTTTGCAGGACTGCATTTCGAGGTATGGGAGAGCAAAGGCGGTCATCTGGCAGGCCAGCTCTTTTTCTATGAGGAAAACGAAGGACTGCTTTTTACGAGCGACTGCCTGATAAATCCGGCGACGATTACGAAACCGCGGAGGGTCTTCGGGGCTATTCCGAATTATCTGATTACATCTGCCAATATTAACAGCAAGCTTGCGGTAGAAGAAAGAAAAGCACTGGTGTCTGCTGCAAAGGAGCTCGATACAGAGCTGAAGCAGCAGGGAAAGCGTCTTCGTCTCTGCTGCGGACACGGGGCTGTCTCGGTCTTTGATGAGACAGGGAATATGGCGGTCGCAGACCCGGTAATGCATTATGCACGGTGCGGGGCATTTTCGGAGATGGTGCATCAGAAACTGATGCAGCTGTCATGGCTCGTAAGGAAGATGACCCTTTCATTTGTGTGAAAGGCTTTCCTTTCAAAAGATAGTTATATCATCATTCACGTATAATATTAGTATTATGACTGAAGAAGAGGTTACTACCCCTACTCCTGTTCCAGTTCAGGAGAAAAAGGCACCAAGTAAGGGTGTACAGATTGTAACGCTGGTGTTTGGTATCGTCAGCCTGATCGCGGGTGCCGCGGTTCTCATCACCACTGCAGCAGTTCAGGGAATAGATGAGACAATCCGTATGGCTCTTTTCTGGAGCGGCTGGGGATGTCTCCTTGTTGAAATTATCCTGACCTTTGTGTTCTCCTCGAGAAAATACAAACCGTCAAAGCTGGTTGCGGTCGCAGGATTCTGCGGACTTGCAGCAGCGATTATGATGCTAATCAGTGCGTTCTTACGCAACTAAACAGGCATCACACTTTTTTTTAATTCAGATAGATGTTTTGCAGTGTGTATTCTGTTTGTACTGTCGTAAATGACCGTCCGTAACTGTTCGCTGCAGAACAATAAACTAAAAAATAAAAGAGTCTCTCTTACTCAACGTTTTTCAGCGTGTTTTTGTCGTAGCGGGAGATTGTTGCGTCCTTCTGGTGCTGGTACTTTGCATCCGGTTTCTTGTCGTACGGGCACTCACAGCGTTTGGTGACATAGAATACCAGCTGTCCTACGGGCATTCCGGCATAGACACGGACCGGACGGCAGTTTGAGTTGCACATCTCAAGCGTGATGGTGCCGGAAAATCCCGCATCAATCCATCCTCCGGTCTGGTGGAGTTCAAGACCTAAGCGCGCAACGCTGCTTTTTCCCTCGATTGAGGAGACGATGTTATCAGGAAGCGTTACGGTTTCGAGGGTTTCTGCTAATACGAACTGCCCGGGCTGGATGTCGAAGTAGGAGCTTTTCCGCTCATTTACGTGTGAATGGAGGGTTTCCTTGTTGAACGGGTCGATTATGTCATTACAGGTGTCGTACCAGACGAAATGGTTTCCGAGGCGGATATCCAGCGAGTTCGGCTGAATCAGTGCGGGGTCGAACGGGTCGATTTTGATGAAGCCGCGTTTTATGTGGTCTGCTATTTCCCAGTCTACCAGAATCATAGTGAGTATTATTTGGTTTTATACATTAATAAAGTAAGCAGACGTAATCAGACAGCAGCATCTGTGGTTTTTCCAACTGTCTCTCGAAAACTGTTGTGATTTGTAACAAATGCGGGATATAACACAGGTTAGGTATATAACAGGGTTATAAGACAAAGTCTTTATTAGTATTCAAAAACAAACAATTATATATTACTATAACAGATCTCTCTTTGGGTCTCCCCGGGAAATAATTATATGTAAGGTGTTAAACATGGACAATTTAGCATTAGTAGGGATTATCGCCGCATTCATTGTGTACTTCGTCGTAATGATTGCCGTCGGTTTCTTCTACATGAACAAAAACAAATCGGCAAGCGATTACATCTTAGGCGGCAGAAAACTGCACCACTTTGTATCCGCTATGTCCGCAGAAGCATCCGATATGAGCGGATGGCTTCTCTTAGGTCTTCCCGGTGTCGCGTACCTGACCGGTTTCTCGTCTGCCGGCTGGACTGCAATTGGTCTTGCAATCGGTACCTACCTCAACTGGAAGCTGGTTGCAAAACGCCTGAGAATCTTTACTCACAAGGCACACGATTCAATCACCATCCCTGAGTTCTTCAAAAACAGGTTCGGGGACATAAAAGCCACCATCACCGCTATTTCTTCGCTGTTTATCATTGTCTTCTTCATTGTGTACACAGCATCTCAGTTTGCGGCAGGAGGTAAGTTATTCCACTCCATCTTTGGAATCGACTACACTGTGGCAATGGTTATCGGCGCTGCAATTGTAATCATCTACACCTTTGTCGGCGGATTCAGGGCAGTATGTATCACAGATACCATTCAGGCCTGTCTGATGTTCTTCGCCCTCATACTGATTCCGATAATCGCCCTTATCATGCTTACCGGAAGCGGGTCGGAGGCTCTTGCATCATTCGATCCGATGATGCTTTCCCCGTTCCACGAGTTTAACCCGGCGACGCAGGCATTTGAGTTTATCTCGGTCTTTACTATAGCGTCAGGTCTTGCCTGGGCCTTCGGATACTTTGGTCAGCCGCACATTCTTCCGAGATTCATGGCTATTGAAAAGCCCGAGGCAATCCCGAGAGCCCGCAGAATTGCAATGGTCTGGGTTATCGTCTCTATGGCAGCAGCAATCTTCATCGGTCTGGTCGGTCAGATTTTCTTCAGCACCCCGCTTGCGGATTCGGAGACAGTCTTTATTGATATGACCGGCGGAGTCCTTGATGTCATTCCGTTCGTCGCAGGTATCGTTTACTGTGGTATTTTAGGGGCGATTATGAGTACTGCATCCTCACAGATGCTTGCGGCATCGTCTTCCATCTCCCAGGATCTGTACAAGACCTTCTTCAGGAAGAAGGCATCGGATAAGGAGGTCCTGCTTATCTCGAAGTTTGCGGTTCTGCTTGTGGCAGCCATCGCCTTTACGCTGGCTCTTGATCCGAACAGCTCGGTCTTCGGTATTGTGTCCTTTGCATGGGCAGGATTCGGAGCATCCTTCGGTTCGGTTATCCTGGTGGGTCTTTTCTGGAAGAGAATGAACTGGCAGGGAGCCTTAGCCGGTATCATCTGCGGAGGTGTTACTGCCTGTGTCTGGTACTTCGTGGTCGAAGGAATCTTTGGAAACCCGCTCTACGA
>JAGHSU010000169.1 GCA_018065685.1 Candidatus Methanocorpusculum equi
GCATCGGACTCATCCTTGTAGTCGATAACCTCATAGGTGTGCTTCGGCTGCAGGGAAAGTGCTCTTGCAGGGCCGGAACCCATTGCAAAGAAGCCGTCGTGCTTGACACTCCAGCCTGCCTTCTGGGAACCGAGACAGGAAATTGCCGGGAAATCAGTGCTGATATCGACAAAGGTCATCGGGAAGTTTCCGACCATACCCTGACGGAATGCAACATCTCCTAAGCCGCCCATACAGATACGGGTGAAATAGTCTCCTGCGCCATAGCCGCCTGCGACATTTACACCGCAGTCAACAATGCGTGCGCCGTTGTCAAGCTCATGATAGCTGACGTTCAGTAAATCTGCGAACTCAACGAGTTCCTCAAACAGGTCTAAACCTAATTCATTTACACTTACCACAATAATCCTCCAAAGGATAATGAATATGTATATGTCAGGAAAACAGATAATAGTTACTGGTTTGTTACTGCTTTGAACCGGGGGACCCGGCAGCCGCAATCAGCTTCAGAAACTCATCCTTTTCGCCGTGAATATGAACGTATCTGCGCCTTCCAGCCCCGGATGTAGCGTATTCGAGGTCAACTAAGCCCAGCACTTCCAGAAGATTCAGAATCTCCGAGGCACGGGTACTTTTAGGCCCTTCTGCCGGAAGCGCATCAATGACTTCCTTTGTTGTAGGCGAGGTCTCAGGGGTAAATAACATGGCTGCAGTCTTTAGCACCAGCAGCTCGTCGGGGGAAAGGGCGCCTATCACATCCAGCTTGTGCAGATTAAGATGTGCCGCGATCGCCTGCTCCACATCCGAATCCCCGACAGACCGGCGCGCATCCTTTTCCGCAGACATAACAGCGCGCCGTATGAGGTCTAAGCCCATACGTACATCCCCGCACTTCATGCAGGTCTCAACGATGGTATCAAGCTGCCCTGCGGAAAGCACATTCGGATAAAGACCTGCTTTCACGCGGGCATTTAGGATACCTGCAATCTCCCGGGCGGAGTAGGGGGGGAAGTAGACAATCTCCGGGTGGAAGGTTGAACGCGTCCTGACATCGAGATGTTCGTTTATGTCAATTCTCGGATCACTGATGACCACAATGAGACCCAAGTTAATCTCCGGAAACACCTCATGCATCCGAAGAAGCGGATAGAGAACATTCGTGAACTGCTTCTCATACATCAGATAGTTTGCATCATCGAGGCAGATGAGCGGCTGAACGCCGGTCTTTCTGATATGCTGTGCCAGAAGGTCAAGGAGCTGTTTGTTTGAGGTCCCTGATGCGGGAGCGGAACGTTTGGTAAGGGCCGTATAAATCCGCGAAAAAACCGCATACTCTGTTGAATCAATCTTACAGTTTACATGAACCGGGCGGACAAGTTCAGTTGTATCATCCAGCAGTTCAAAGATTTTTTTAACCGAGGTAGTTTTTCCGGTTGCAGGAGGCCCCCTGCAGACAGTATCAAGAATCTTTCCCCCGCGAAGCCCGGGGCGGACCGCGAACGCGAGCGCTTCGGTCTGGTCGTCGCGGTAGTCAAACTGGTCCGGGACGTAGCTTAACTCAAAGACATCAGGGTTGCGAAACAGTGTTTCTTCCCAGGCAAGGAGATTCGTTTTCATGTTATTTCATACAGTCTTTGCAGAGTATTTTGTGGTTGAACAGCATCGAGACGTCGCGCTGCAGTTTGTTTACGCGGGCACCGCATTTGCTGCAGATGTACTCTTCGCTGTTTTTCTCCTCAACAAGCGGGGCCGGAGGAAGATTGTAGGATTCCGGCTCAGGTTTTCCGGCAGACACGGGTTCAGGCATCGGCACAGGTATCGATACGGGTTTAAATTCAGGGACCGGGTCAGGGATGAAGTCCGGTTTCTGCACGGGCTTTTCCCCGGAGGCAGCACTCCGGTATGAAAGGTCTTCGTATTCTGCATCACTTTCAGCAGATGCAGGCTCTGCCTCAGCTGCAGTATCGGCGTCCGCATCCGAAAATAGAGACATTCCGGCACCTGCGGGCACACTATAGGGGTCGGCATATGATTCTGTTCCGGCATCCGCCGGTACGGATTCAGCGCCGTCTTCTAAGATGTGTTCTTTGTACTTCTGAATTGCCGCACGGGCGGAAGCACTGTTGTTTCCATATCCGTCAAGCACGGCTGCAAGGAAATGACGGAGCGCGTCAGCCTCTTCTGCTGATTCTGCCAGGTCGCTTACTTCGATGCGCAGATTCTCATAATTGCCGAGATTTATAGTGGCGCTGACTGTTAATGTTCTTTTATCCGTCATTTGTTTGTATTACCTTTGATTTCTGAGGGGTTAAATATTGGGGTATGCAGCAGCATACCTGCTGATGCCGCATCTCCGGTGATTTCCCCCGATTCTTTCTGATACACGACTTCCGACTCGTGAAACGAACGCCATCTCTCCAGGTGTTTCCGAAGCTCTTCCTCATCCGGGAGACAGGTCAGATACTTCGCGGCAAAAATCCGGGTATCATCATCCGGACTTCCTTCCGGAAGCGTGTACCTTACGAGTGTCTCTGACTTGTTTGAACAAAGAATAATTCCTATCGGCTTGTTGTCCCCTTCATTCATCATCTCACGTTTATAATAATTTACATACATCTGCATCTGTCCGATATCCTGATGTGTGAGTTCGCCTGCTTTCAGATCAATCAGAACAAAACACTTCAGCAGATAGTTGTAAAATACCAGGTCAATATAGAAACTCTTCTCGTCAAACGTAATCCGTTTCTGCCGTGCAACAAATGCAAACCCGCGCCCGAGTTCAAGCAGAAACTTTTCAAGATCATTAATCAGCGCCTGCTCCAGGTCAGACTCGTAGAGGGCAGGGTTTGCGGGAAGATGCAGAAACTCCAGGACATACGGGTCTTTTACAATCTCCTCATACGCAGGGCGCGGTTCAAGCCGCTGAATCTCTTCAGCTACAGCATCTTTGTTTTGGCTCATCAGCATCCGCTCATAGAAAAGGGAGTTTATCTGACGGGAGAGCTGCCGCACGCTCCATGCAGATTTCACCGCTTCTTCGGCGTAGAAACTGCGGGCATTTTCGTTTTCTACGCGCATTAACAGTTGATAATGTGACCAGCTCAATTCGCGGGACAGTGTCCCGCGTTTTTGAAATGTCAGATAAAACTGCCTCATCCGACGCAGATTTGTCACATCAAATCCATTTCCGAACTCTTTACTGAGACGTTTTGAAAGGTACTTGAGAAGTGAGGTCCCGTATTCGGCACGATCTCCTGCCGCTTCATAGATTCGTTTTCCGATTTCCCAGTAGGCAAGAACCATAGCGGAGTTTACGGCAGCACTGACACGGGTTTTTGCAGCAATGATACTATTTCTGACGTCTGTGTAGACGGATTCCGTGTTTTGCAGTTCTGCAGCAGGTGCGTTATCTGTCATGAAGGTGTTTCTATTGTTTGTTTCAACCTGTCTGTATTTGTATTTTTTGTTTTGTTTTCATATCTTTTCTAAAAAATTACATTCGGAGCTGTTGTTAACTGGTGACAAATTGTACATCTTTTTGGCACACATTTTGCACAGTTCATCTGATGTGGTACGGTTTTGCAGGGCTGAATGATTTTTTGGTGACAGATTGTACATCATTTTGGCACACATTTTTGCAGGAAGGAAGTTTGTACCGGACGGGAAGCGTTCGCTCATTGTGTCAGTTTTCCCCCGCCGCGCACACCTGCAGAAATTATCAACCGATAATCACATCCGAAGATGTCAGAATGGAGTTTCAAAATCTACCGGCACAAAAATAAAGTTTTTTATTTTGTAATAATTTGTGCCGGCA
>JAGHSU010000099.1 GCA_018065685.1 Candidatus Methanocorpusculum equi
TGGTACGACTATCATATGATATTCTGTATTATATATGAGTCCATAGGATATTAGGATAGTGATTATGCATAAGCGCACTGCATCTCCGGTCCGTTCCTGCAATTCACCCGTATCAATCGGATTTTGTGTATATGCCGGATAAATCAGTCGTTTTTTCTGCGGAACCTCTTATCTGGCCCGGGGAGTTTGTCAGATGTTTTACAAATCCTTCGCAGAGGATATTTTAGGAAATTTACTATTCATGAACAACATACATAATACCCAATTATGAAACTCATTCGCACCCCGACACTATCACGCGCTCATGAGCTTGTCGTCCGCTACATTCTGGAAAAAGGAAGCTACCTTAAAACCGAGAACGGGGAAGAGACTATGGAAACAGATGAAATCTGCATCTGTGTGGATACACCGTTTGAATCTCCGATTGTGTCTCCCGCATCACGCTTTAAGGAGGCATTCTTAAAAGAGTACGCAGACAATCTGATTCACGGCTCGGATGCAGTGTTTGAGTACGACTATCACGGACGTCTTTTTGACTGGGGATGCGGACTTGAGTTTAACGGAGAGATTCACCTGGACCAGATACAGTACATCATCGACAAACTTAAAGCAAATCCGGAAAGCCGCCGTGCGCTTGCTCTGACCTGGTGCCCCCCGGTCGATGAAAAGCTCAATGACTGCCCGTGTCTTCAGCTTGTCCAGTGTGTGGTGCGGAATGGAAAACTCGATATGAAGATTGTTTTCCGCAGCAACGATATGCTCTCTGCTGCAGGGTCAAACATGTATGCCCTCGTCTGCCTCCAGAAGTATATCGCAGATGCAGTAGGTGTCCCTGTCGGATGCTACACCCACATCTCCCTTGTCCCGCACGTCTACTTCAAACGGGATGCAGCAGATATTCCGCCGTTTTGTAAGAACGGAGCCGAGTTTATTCCGTCCCCGGAGGTCTGCAGGGCCTGCGGCGGCTGCGCAAAATCAAAACGGTAAACGGCATCTCTGCGCAGGATGTCCTCCTCTCTTTTTCCCCGGATTCTCCTGTTTACTGCAGGACTCTACATCATGGGCCTCGGGGTTGCCCTCTCGGTTGCTGCAGACCTCGGGACATCTCCTATCTCCTGCCTTCCGTATGTTTTAAGCGCTGCAACCCCGCTTACCATGGGGATGGCAACATTTGTGCTGAACATCATCTTTGTTCTTCTGCAGATAATAATCCTGAAGCATGGATTTAAAATCTGGCATCTTCTGCAGCTCCCGGGTCTTTTCCTCTTCAGCTTCTTCATTGACCTGAACAATTTTCTCCTCACAGGCCTTGTACCAGACATCTATGCAGTACAGTTTCCGGTCATGCTTCTTTCCTGTGTTGTTCTCGCCGCTGGCATTGCACTGCTCCTGAAAGCAGACCTTCTCATGATGCCCGGAGACGCGCTTGCGCGGGCAATCGCACAGGTCAGCGGGAAAAAATTCGGCATTATCAAGGTCGCCTTCGATGTGACCCTCGTTGCCGTTGCAGCAGCGGTCTCCCTTATCTTTCTGCAGGGAATTGTTGGAATCCGCGAGGGGTCTCTTGCTGCAGCCCTGAGTGTCGGATTTCTGGCAGGTTTTTTCAGAAAACTGCTCAGTCGTCGGGAACAGACGTGTACCCGGCTCCGGGGCCGATAATTAAATGGTCCAGAAGCGGGATTCCGAGAAGTTCCCCGCATCGCTTTATCTCCTGCGTCAGGTGAATGTCCTGCTGGCTTGCGACAAGTCTTCCTGACGGGTGGTTGTGCACGAGGATAATTGCTGCCGCCCGCTCCGCTATGGCATCTGCAAAAATCTCACGCGGATGTGCCTGACAGTTATCCAAGATGCCGCGGGTAACAAGCCTTACGCTGAGAACCTCGTTTGCTCCGGTCAGGGAGATGACAATCAGATTCTCCTGCTTTTCATACCGGTACTGGGCAACAAACGGCAGAATATCCTTTGGTCCGGAAATTACTGCACGCCGTTCCTCCGGAGGCGGAAACCGCCGCGCAAGCTCAAGGGCTGCAATTATCTGGCATGCCTTCGCAGACCCCATGCCCAAAACATCCTGCAGATCCTCCACAGTTGTTTCATAGGTTTTCTTCATCAGAATTTTTCCAACATCGCGTCCGATTTTTATGGCGTCATACCCCACTGTTCCTCTGCCGATAATTGCCGCAATCAGCTCCTGCAGTTCAAGAGCGGCAGCCCCGCGGGAGATGAGTTTCTCCCGTGGTTTGTCAACATAGGGA
>JAGHSU010000092.1 GCA_018065685.1 Candidatus Methanocorpusculum equi
CGGAAAGAATCCTGAACTACGTGAACAGCTGGTTCTGGGCTGCGTGTGATGGATGCGATTCAGAATCAGATAAATACTGAACTAATTTCGGGATACTACACGTCTGCCTCCTCCTGAAAAACCTTATCTTGTTTACCGACCAACATAGAAATATGCACATAAAAACTATAGTAACAGCAGTGTTGTGTCTTGCTGCAGTCGCCGCAGTCGTCCTCTCTGCAGGATGCGTGGGGGGCAGTGACCGGAGCGCAAAAGACGGGGATACCGTTTCGGTCTTCTACACTCTGACCGTGGACGGCGTCGAAAAAGAGTCTAACCTCGGCTCAACGCCGCTCGAGTTTACGATTGGCGCGGGCACTATGATTCAGGGCTTCAATGACGGCGTCATCGGCATGAAGGCAGGAGAGACAAAGACCATCGTGGTCTCCCCTGAAAACGGATACGGCGTCTATTCCAAGGAAAAGAAGGCCGAACTTCCGCTTTCAGAGCTGAAACAGGCCCATGGAACTGTTTCTGTCGGAGACATCTTTGAGGTGTATGCAGGATACACAAAGATGAACGCGGAGATTCTCTCTATCGATGAGGAGAAAGGTACCGCAGATGCAGCGGTAAACCACCCGCTCGCAGGTAAAACACTCACCTTCACTGTCAAACTCGACTCGATAACACCCGCAAAGTAACAGCACCGTATCAGTCAGCAGGTAAAAATACATCACAGATTAAATACATTACCGTAAAAACACAACAGGAGAAAAACAATGCCAGTACAAAAAGGAGATACCGTCCGCGTTCACTATGTTGGAAAACTCACCGACGGAACGCAGTTTGACTCATCAGAAGGAAGAGACCCGCTCGAGTTTACCGTAGGGTCGGGAATGGTTGTTGCAGGATTCGATGAGGGAGTGCTTGGGATGGAAGTCGGAGAGACCAGAACCCTCACCCTCCCGCCGGAAAAAGCCTACGGCCCGCGGTCGGACGACTTCGTAGCTGGTATTCCGCGCAAAGAGTTTCCGGTAGACTTCACCGCGGAAGTCGGTGAAAAGCTGATGATAACCTTAGGAGACGGCAATCAGATTCCGGTTGTCATCACCAAAATCAATGAGGAGATCGTACAGATTGACGGAAACTTTGAGCTTGCCGGAAAAACCCTGATATTTACCGTAACCCTTCAGGAGATCTGTGAAAAGAAATGACTGAGGTGTGCGTCCGCTCCTTTGCAAAGTTCCGCGACATGTTCGGCGCGGAGAAAAAACTTGACGTCCCTCATGCATCAACTGTGTATGACTGTCTGATTCTCTTTGCGGGGCAGGTTCCTGCCGCCCAGACAGGTCTTTTTGAAAACGGTTCCCTGAAAGGCCATGTGGTTTTCATGTACAATGGGGAGCGGATTGATGCAGAGGACGCCTCAGAGATTACGGTTGAAGACGGCGATGAGATTGTCCTCTACCCGCCGGTATCCGGCGGATAACACTCCTCTACCGGACACACAACAGTTCTTTTTTACCGTTTCATGACTGCACTTTTGTTTTCCCTTTGAAATCCCTGCGCGGCGTCAATTGTCGAAATTGTCATTAATTAACCCTTTTGGTCGCATCCTCTCATTAATATTATTATTTTTGGTCAGAGAGTTTTTTTTGTAGTATCCCAAAATTAGTTCAGTATTTATCTGATTCTGAATCGCATCCATCACACGCAGCCCAGAACCAGCTGTTCACGTAGTTCAGGATTCTTTCCGGCTTGAATGAATA
>JAGHSU010000161.1 GCA_018065685.1 Candidatus Methanocorpusculum equi
TCCATCTCGGACTCTTCTGAAACCCGCACCGAGGTAAGGCCGAACGCCTGATAGAAGCGTACCGCATCCTCTACCGTGGTTTTCCGAATCTCTTCTTTTGCCCCTTCGATGCCGCGTCCTTTTAAGATCGGGAGCAGCAGGATAAGTGCCCCGAAATGGGTGTTTCCGCCCGAATGGCTGTTGGTGCGTTTTACCGCCTCATAGATGGCCTCCCCTAAGGAGAGTTCATCTATTCTTTCAAATACAGGTCTCGCACGTACCGCAGACGAGAGGAAATGCTCAAAGACGGTATCCTCAAAGTCATGCTCCCGGTCGATGTTTCCGGGTTTCTGCTTTGCGGAAACTTCCAGGAGCATCGCAAACGAGGCAAGCTCTGCCGCGTCTGCTGCTGACATTTTTTCTGTATGTTCTGCCATCTTATCTGCCTTCAAAGATATGCTTCATAATGACTTCCGACAGCAGCCGTTTCTGTTTCATATATTCACTCTTCGAAAGACCGCATCCTGCAAGCGACATATCGCGGAACATACAGGGCGTGGATGTTTTACAGCAGTAGGCAAGACTTCCGAAACAGGTACTGGAGCCTTCCGCAAGCGGAGTCCCGGTAACCGCGGTATTTTTCAGAACAACATACTCCTCATGTCCGAGACCTGCCGCTTTCAGTGTCGGAAGAAGGGCACACTGTTTCATCGGCGGGCAGCAGAAAGTAAGACCCCTGAAGTCTCCCCCCCTGCAGACCTGCTTCGGGGCATTATACCATCCGACCTCTTCTGCCGTTCTTGCCATATAGTCAGATAAATAGTGCAGAAGCGGCGGGGCTGCCTTTCGGGCAACAGAGACTAAGTCGGCCCCGTGCGAGAAATAATCCCTCATAACCTCGTCAGAGGTCACCCCGTTGTTTGCAATAATAATTAAGGGACAGGTGTTTCTGATCTGTCTGAGTTTTGCGTGACCAAAGTCCATTAAATCAACGTGCAGGATATCAGCCCCTGCCTTCCAAAGTGTGCGGGCAAGTGCCGCGTCATCGGTGATGCCTGCACGAAACTTCACCGAGACACAAAACCCTGCGGCATGAAGGGCGCTTACGATATCGGAGAGCCCTGGAATATCAGATAGGAGTGCTTCACCCGCACCTCTGTCAGTCATCGGCTTTTGTCTGCAGTGCGCATCGATTTCGCAGATGACATCATGCCCGAAGCACTCTGCTGCAGCAAGATATGCTTCAGCAGTTGTCCCGCGGAGGTTTACGCCAAGGGCAAGTCCTGTATCTCTGAGGCTTTCGAGTTCCGCTTTAATGTCTTCAAGGGATGCATCAAACTCAGCTCTTCCGCAGGCTTCCATCTCCTTTGATGCGCTGCGCGTCGCATCATCGATGCTGTATCCTCCGATAAACGCCCCTCCCACAGAGTCTGCGCGTTCTTTCACATACGCGGCATCAGTAATCCCTGCCATTGATGCGAGAAAGACCGGACTTTTCACCGCTGTCCCGTTAACTGTGATATATTGGCTCTCTTTGGTCATTTGTAGGGTTATATGGGTTTTATCAGGTAATATTTCTTTCCTGGGAGCGTATTTCTTTCTCGGTAATACTTTAAAGGAGAAATGACATAAAGATATAGGAGATTTTTACCAATGGAACGAATGGTTGGTACTGTCGTTCGCGGCATCCGTGCCCCAATTATCCGGAGCGGGGATAACCTTGCGAAGATTGCAGCAGATTCCGTACTTGCTGCGGCAGAGTCCGAGGGTTTTAAACTTCAGAACCGTGATATTGTTGCTGTCACCGAGTCTGTTGTTGCCCGTGCACAGAATAACTATGTATCAGTTGATGATATCGCAGCCGATGTGAAGGCAAAACTGAAGGGAGGAACAATCGGTGTCATTTTCCCGATTCTTTCCCGCAACCGGTTTGCAATCTGCCTTCGCGGCATCGCAAAGGGCGCAAAAAAGGTTGTCCTTATGCTTTCATACCCGTCCGACGAGGTGGGAAACCATCTGCTTTCATGGGATGCACTGGACGAGAAAGGAATTGACCCGTATCGGGATGTCTTAACCCTGAAACAGTTCCGTGAGCTCTTCGGTGTCGTGGTTCACCCGTTCACCGGGGTTGACTATGTTGAGTACTACTCTCAGATTGTCCGTGATGCAGGAGCAGAGGTTGAGGTCATCTTTGCAAACGACTGCCGTGCAATCCTTTCCTATACAAAGAATGTCTTAACCTGCGATATCCACACCCGTGAGCGCTCAAAGCGTCTTTTAAAGGCAGCAGGAGCAGAGATTGTGCTTGGTATGGATGATATCATGACATCACCTGTGAACGGCAGCGGATACAATGAGCAGTATGGTCTTCTTGGTTCAAACAAGGCGACCGAGGACAAGCTCAAACTGTTCCCGCGTGAAAGCCAGGTGTTTGTGGATGCCCTTGCAAAGGAACTGAACACAAGAACCGGGAAAAACATTGAGGTTATGGTCTACGGAGACGGCGCATTCAAGGACCCGATGGGAAAGATCTGGGAACTCGCAGACCCGGTAGTCTCTCCTGCCTACACTGAGGGCCTTTCCGGAAAACCCAATGAACTGAAGATGAAGTATCTGGCAGACAATGATTTCGCAGACCTGTCAGGAGACGCCTTAAAGTCTGCAATCAAAGACTCCATCCGTTCAAAGGAGGCAGATCTCAAAGGATCGATGGCATCTGAAGGTACGACTCCCAGAAGACTTACGGATTTAATCGGTTCGCTGTGTGATTTAACATCAGGCAGCGGCGACAAAGGAACGCCGATAATTCTCGTTCAGGGCTATTTCGACAACTACATCTCCGAATAAATATCATCAGGGATTTTTCCCTGTCATTTTTCCCGTTTCTTTCCGGATTTACAATCTGTTGTGTTCGCGGTTCCTTCTGTGCTTCATTCTGCTGTAATGTATCAGTAACTGTTCAGCCGCTTATTCTTTATCATTGTTGTAACTAACATGGGTGTGTGCAACAAGGGCGCAGACCCCGCAGACTGGGAAAGAAATTCCGCCCCTCGGGGTGAACCCGGGGGGGCACTGACCGTTCGGAATTTCTTTCCCTCCCTTGAAATGAATGAAGTAAATATTGTCTCTAACCAATTGGAGTAACCACTCCGGATAAAAATATCAGTCCTATCAAAAGGGAAAGAAAATCTGAGCGGTCAGCGTCCCCCGAAGGGGGCAGATTTTCTTTCCCAGTCTGCGGGGTCTGCGCTCTTGTAGCACATACCCATGTTAGTTATAACCCCGTGATGAAAGTCTGTGTCACGAGGTCTGCGATCTTGTAGCACATACCCTTGTTAGTTATAACCCCGTGATGAAAGTCAGCGTCCCGGGGTCAGCGCTCCTGTTGCACATACCCTTGTCAGTTAAAACACCCATGCCTATAGGCATCCGCGACAAACACCCGCGGGATGCTGCTGAATAGTTACATGTACCATTCTGCTGTAACCATTCTGCTGTAAGGTATAATGTACTGGTTTAATATCATTATCTGCCCAATATAGTAGAACAATAGTAACAGCAGATCTGACAGAGCACAGGTCTTACAAAATTATTATCTGATTGTAGTATCCCGAAATTAGTTCAGTATTTATCTGATTCTGAATCGCATCCATCACACGCAGC
>JAGHSU010000052.1 GCA_018065685.1 Candidatus Methanocorpusculum equi
TAGTACCGTTTACCTTATAGAATGCGGATTCACCACAAAAGAAGGATTCAGAATTAGAACAACTGAGTCTTTTTTAGAAAGCGGTGTGTTTGGCTCGATAGTTCCGGGTCCCGTTCTGGCTTCAGCTCTGAAAAATAAAGAAGTGGCTGAAGGTCTGCAGAATTTAGATAAGATTTCTCCTGAAGAGATAGCAGCACTGAAAGAGAAAATCAAACAGGTAGGCTTTAAGAAAGAAAAAACTGAATGGATTGATGTTGCCGATATGCTGAAAAAGATGGAGAGGAAATAATTATTTTTGTTGCTGCAGTGCCCAAGCTGAAAGCGCACCGGGATTCTGCTGCAGTGTTGAATAAATGAGGCTTACTGCTTTCATTAATTCTTCTTGAGGATTTTCTAATATAGGCATATGGCATTTATCGCAATATTTAGATCCGCGCGGTAATATTGTGCCGCAGTGCTGACATTGAACGGGGCGGTGTTTGCTTTCAAGAGCTTTGGCAGTTCCAACTTCAGGAAGTTCAATATCATTAACCCTGAGTAACTCATTTTTTAAATCATCCTCGCTTAAATGGCTGTAAACCCGCATCATATTGGTATTTTGATTGCCCCAGGCAAGCTGCTTGATGAATGATTCTTTCATTCCTAATTTTGTGAGTTCGGTTATCCTGGCATGTCTTAATAAATGAGGGTGTACATTTTTTGTTATCCCGGCACGTTTTGCAATCTTCTTCATCTGGCTGGATATTGTCGCCTGGCTTATAGGTTTGTTATATTGATTCAAAAAAACAAAATCATCCTCTGAATAATTGCCGCGACTACACATATATTCTACTAATATATCTCTTGACTCGATAAGGGGGATTGATCGCATTTTTCCGGTTTTACCATTTGTTTTAATTCTGCTGATTTTATCTGTAATGAGAATATCTCTAAATCTCAGGTTTCCTACATCACAGCATCTAAGCCCTCCTTCAAACATAACATGGAATAAAGCCTTATCCCTGGTGGTTCTACACTCCTTAAAGAAAGCTTCTAATTCTTCACCAGTTAATAAATCCTCAACCTTAACTGCTGTTTGTGTTGGTGTTTCCGGTTTCATTTTGTTTAGTTTGGTAATATCGAGATGAGGGTTTAATCCTGATTCAGCAAGCCAAACAGAGAATGATTTTAAAATCCGTTGCTTATCATTTATGCTGTTTTGAGTGAGTTTTACAGCCTTATCAGTGGTTTCATTATGTCGTAAATGTTTTGTAAGCGTCTTTATCTGTACAAATCCGGTTAATATATCCTGAGTACTGCAGATATCAAAAGGTTTCTGAACTACATCTTTGAGATAAATTACCTGATTAGCAAGTTTATAATGCCTTGATGCTACAATCCCTTGTGAGTCTTTTTCTGAAAGATACAATCTGATAATAGCCGCCTCTGATGATGTTATCCTCCCATCTTCAACGGCTTTATTAATACAATTCTCTGACTGCTTCAAATATCGAGAGTCAGTTTCTTCTTTGTAATAGAACTGGTTTCTCATGTGTATAAACGATGTTAGATGAGAATAACCTTAAACTATCTTACAGGAACTTCACAAAAAGGTACATGCCCTCAGCCGGAATTGAACCGGCGACATACAGATCTTCAGTCTGTCGCTCTCCCTACTGAGCTATAAGGGCAAAAGTGCGTAATAATGTTGTCTCTTGTTCTATTTAAAGAAATCGTTCTCACCTCGGAACCCAACACCTTATCCCTCAATACAGCACATACATAAGGTATAAGATAGCATGCCGTTTCATATCCGCAAACAGACCGTAAAGCCCACCATTCAGGACAGACTGCGCGAACACACCGGACAGATTGTCCATTTAACCCACAATGACCTTGATGCTGCAGGGTCGGATGCTGTTGTGCGGATGAAATACGGGGATGAGATTCTGACATTTTTCTCATCCGTCGGCAAATTTGACTGGTTTTTAGGGCAGATCGGCGCCTACAACGGAAAAGACCGCATTCTGATAATAAGCGACCTGGGCTACCAGAACGGTATCGAAGACAAAATCCGCAAGGTGCGCGCCGCAGGATGGCAGATTCAGTGGTACGACCACCACAGATGGACCACGGA
The DNA here is from genome assembly GCA_018065685.1 of Candidatus Methanocorpusculum equi. Taxonomy (GTDB): domain Archaea; phylum Halobacteriota; class Methanomicrobia; order Methanomicrobiales; family Methanocorpusculaceae; genus Methanocorpusculum; species Methanocorpusculum equi. The sequence continues at coordinate 2,117 of JAGHSU010000052.1, forward strand.
GGAGGAGGGGCTCATTCGTGAGTACACAGACCTCCTCGTTGTAGACACCGCACGCTGCGCGACAGGCGTTCTCGCGGTCTCTCTTAAACCGGACGCACCCTGTGCGGAAGAGGTCGCGCGGGTTGTCTGTGACTATGACTTATGGAAACATGAGGACCCGCGCTCAGGGGTTCTTGGTATTGTTACGACCAAATATGAAAATATGAAGCTCGTCCGCGACAAACTGCAGCAGGGAATCATACTGGATGCAGAGATTGAAAAGATTTTTGCGGCAATCGAGGCGGAGAAAAACACCTGCATCAGAAAATCAATCAGACGTGCGAAAGTTTTCGACGGAAAGTACAAAACAGCTGTGATGCCCGCATACGGATATCCGAGTGAGACCGCGGCAGAAGCGAGAAAACAGCTTGGAACCGACATCGAGCTGCTGGTATTTGACGGCGGAAAGTTCTCGCTCCGGTCAAAGCCCGACATCAGCCATCTCATCGCACGCGAGTTCCACGGAGGGGGGCTCCCCAACGCATCAGGAGGAAACTTCGGGTACGGGTTAAAGGAGAAGATGCTCTTTAAGGTGTTCCATAAGGTAGCAAAAACTGATGAGTTTTTGAAGGTCACTGAGAAATATTAGAGGTCCCCCCCGGGCTTATTTTTTGTAACTGTTCAGCAGCATCCGCGAAGCACACATCACCTCCGGAAACAACCGGGTGAGACAAACCCGTTTTTCCGTCAGAAATCAGAATAAAAGATTCCCGCGCTTTTTTTCGGTTGGTTTCATAGAGCCGAAACTGTTTCGGAAAAAAAGACTGAAACAAAATAGTTTCGGCACTGATATTTAACAACCAAAGATAAAAGAAAAAAGCCATGCAAAGTGTAAAGGATGCGATTCCCTTATCTGAACTGGAAAGAGATGCATCCGCCTCTATCATAGGATTTTCCGAAGCTGGACAGGAGCTTTCAAACCGTCTGCTTGAACTCGGATTTATCCACGGCTCGGTCATAACAGCCAACGGCAAGGCACCGTTTGGAAACCCGCTCATCTTTACCATTCACGGCGGAAGGCTCGCCCTCCGGCGGGAGGATGCACGAAATATTCTGGTACGAAAGATATGAATAAAATAATACTCGCGCTCGCAGGGAACCCGAACTGCGGAAAGACCACCTTATTTAACGGGCTCACCGGTCTTCGCCACCACACCGGAAACTGGCCGGGAAAAACCGTCTCAGTAGACCGTGAGGAGGGGAAGTTCACCTACCGTGACTACACCTTCGATTTAATCGACCTCCCGGGAATCTACAGTTTATCCTCAAGAACCCTCGAAGAGGAGCTTGCAGCAGACTATCTCCTGCATGAAAAGCCGGAAGTGGTCGTAAACGTCGTTGACGCCTCGCATCTTGAAAAGAACCTCTTTTTAACCCTGCAGCTGATTGAAATCGGGGTGCCTGTCATTGTTGCCCTCAACATGAACCGGTTTGCGAAGAAGGACGGCATCTTCGTTGACGAAGCAAAACTAAGCGAGGTACTCGGCGTCCCGGTTGTAAAAATAGAAGCGGTCACCAAAGAGGGACGTGACGCTCTCCTCGATGAGGTCATCAGAACTCATGAACATGTAAACAGGAAGGCAGCTGAAGTAATCCACACCCATGTCCATGAGGACGGGCATGAAAATATCGACGGAAGCCAGGACACACGGGTGCACATCCAGACACATTCCCATGCGGAGACGATTCACTATTATGCTGAGGACCTCGAGTTCCATATTGCGGATTTATGTGCGGAAGGGATGAGCCGCTGGGAAGCGCTGCAGACCTTAATCCATCAGACGCTCGATGAAGACACGCACACGTTTGCGACCAGAAGGCATCTTGAAAGCGAGTACGGAGGGCTGTCCCTTACCGAAATTATCTCGACGCAAAAGTATGCCTACATCGAAAAGGTCCTGAATTATGCAGTAGCTGCCAAAGGCCCCGCACGGGAACGGATGACACAGGCAATTGATAAAATCGTCATGAACCGGGGTCTTGCGATTCCGATTTTCCTTGGCGTGATGTTTCTGATGTTCCAGGTGGTGTTTCTTCTCGGAAACCCCCTGAAGGATCTTCTGTCAGCATGCTTTACCTGGCTTGGAGACCTTGCTGCAACTCCGCTCGCTGCAGCCCCTGAATGGGTGAACTCGCTTGTTGTCGATGGTGTTATAGGGGGTGTCGGAACCGTTGTCTCCTTTATCCCGAACATCATTCTGATGTTTTTAATGATCGCCATTCTGGAAAACTCAGGATACCTCTCCCGCGTGGCAGTAATTATGGATGCGGTGATGAAAAAGATTGGTCTGCACGGCAAATCCTTTATCCCCATGATTTTGGGATTCGGCTGCAGCGTTCCGGCAGTAATGGCGGCACGTACGCTTGAAAACGAGCGCTCGAAGAAGCTTACGATGCTTCTGACACCTTTCATGTCCTGCAGCGCACGCCTTCCGGTCTACACGCTTTTCATCGGGGTTTTCTTTACCGCAAATCAGGGGCTGATTCTCTTTGCAGTCTACCTCATAGGTGTGCTTGTAGCCCTTCTTGTGGGATTCATTCTCTGAAAAACCATATTCAGGGGAGATGAGTCGTCATTCATCATCGAAATGCCTGCCTACCACATGCCGAGAGTCCGTGACACACTGCTTTCGATGTGGGATAATGCAAAGGAGTTTTTAAGCCGCGCAGGAATCATTATTTTCCCTGCGGTGCTCGTCGTCTGGCTCCTGGGTTCTCTTCCGTTCGGAGTGGAATATGCCTCGATGGACTCGGTCCTCGGAAACCTCGGAACGGCGATTGCCCCGGTGTTTGAGCCGCTCGGCTTCGGCATCCCGGAGGTCGCGGTGTCGATTGTTATGGGACTTGTGGCAAAGGAAGTGGTTATCGGTTCTCTCGGGTCTATCTTCGGTGTGGGAGACGCAGGTCTTCAGGCGGTCCTTCCAACCATCTTTACGCCCTTGTCCGCGTTCTCGTTTATCATCTTTATTCTGCTCTACATCCCGTGCCTTGCAGCGCTTCTGACAATGAAAAAGGAAGCGCATTCGTGGCTCTTTATGTTCGCGGCAGCGTTCATGTATTTTGCAATCGCATGGATTGCAGCATTTCTCGTGTTTCAGGTGGGGACGCTCCTTGGCTTCTGATGTGGTAAGTTTCATTGTGTTTGTCGTTGTGGCAGTGTGCATCTGTGCCCTGTTTCTTTTTGTTCTGGTACGGACGGCACGGGGAGGGGGCTGCTCCTGCGGAAAGAAAACGGGCTCTTCCTCCTGCTCCTGCTGCCGTGCGGAGTGCGGGAAACGGAAAGAGTAGATTTCGGCAATGATTTCGGCATTCCGAAATTATTTATAGCAATCCGGACAATCAGATAATACCAAACAGGAAAGACCGGCATGACAAAATCCGCAGAAACAGAAACAGCACTGCATCTGAGCGTAAAAGAGGAGGATTATCTCGAATCAATCTTAAACACCTCGCTTGAAAAAGGATATGCCCGCTCGCGCGACGTGGCAGACGACCTTCAGGTTGTCCCCTCATCAGTCTCCGAGATGTTTGCAAAGCTCGGGAAAAAAGGACTTGTCACCTACCGGAAATATGAAGGAGTGACCCTCACCCCTGCCGGAAAAATTGCCGCGGAACAGGTGAAGTTCCGTCACACTATTTTAGTCGAGTTCCTCGAAATCCTCGGGGTCCCAAAAAAAATCGCAGACGCGGATGCCTGCTTCATGGAACACGAGCTAAACACCGTAACCATTCAGAAGATAAAAGAGTTCGTCAAGGCTTCGAGAGAATAAGCTTCAGCATAGCAGATGCGATATCTTTCATCTCGCGGACCTCCGTCTCACAGCGGGCTGCAATCTGCGGATACTCTTTTTCGTCAGCCATCTGCCAGACGATTTTTCCCGTGGGCTTTTCCTTTCGTTCGGGGAGGAAATAGTCCGCCATTCTGTTATGCGGGACAGGATAGAGGCGGGTTCCAGGGAGCATGCCGATTGCCGCGGTGCTTAAATCAACCACCCGGAAC
>JAGHSU010000018.1 GCA_018065685.1 Candidatus Methanocorpusculum equi
TGTATATAACGCAAAGCAGACAGGCACTGATGGTCTAGAGGCATGACTTTGGCCTTCCAAGCCAATAGCCCGGGTTCGAATCCCGGTCGGTGCACTCTTTTGGTGTTTTTCGGTTGTGCTTTTTCTAAGGATTCGTGGTCTAGTGGTATGATGTCGCCTTCACACGGCGAAGGTCAGGAGTTCGAATCTCCTCGGATCCATGGTTTTTCTGATATTATTGATTCGTATTCAGTCTTAAAACTAAAAAAAAGTTAAAGTAACTATTCAGCTGTCTTCGTGTGTTCTTTACGGGTTGTTGTAACCGACGGTGCATATGTCTGAGGATAGAACCGCAAATTTCCGCAAATCATTCCGTTTTCCCAATTCGCATTTTCCAGCGTCGTGAGTCGGCCGGATGCTAATCGCATCCGGCTTGTCGCCTCACGCCGGGAAAATGCGGGAAAACGGGAGGAGGAATTGAATTTGATTGTATTAGTTTTATGCTATGATTCATACACGTCAGCCTGATTTCTGATATCTCTTCTCAATAACCCCGTTTTCCCGCATTTTCCAGGCGTGAGGCGCCCCGACGATGTGCGATTAGCACATCGTAGCCTCACGACTGAAGAAAATGCGATTGGGAAAACGGAAAAATTTGCGGTAATTCGCGGTTTATTCTCAAACACCCGCACTATCAGTTACAACATCCGCGAAGAACACCTGCGTGATGCTGCTGAATAGTTACAAGTAAAAATTTTAAAAAAAGTCAGAAGAGGAAATCAGAAACTGACCGGCTCCCCTTTTGCAAACTCGCGTAAGAAGGCAGTGCTCGGATACTCGTGCACTCCGGCAAGAAGGAGCGTGCCCTCTCCGATCTTCCATTCGCAAAGCACCGGAGCATTCACTGTTTTTGAGGTGATGACTGCTTTTCCGTCGGACTTCTCAAACCACCCGTCGCAGGGAAGTTTTTCCTGATTATACCCGTCTGCGAGGCACCCCCACGGAGATGAGGTGTCAGTTTCGGTCGCATGCTCCATAAACTCGAAGTGGTACGAGACCTCGACCGGCAGCCAGTCATAGCGGGAAGGACCTGCATCCGCCGCGCCGAATACAAGCATCTTCCCTCCTGCTTCCAGGTACTCTTCGATTCTCGATGCGCATGCGCGCAGGGCGGGAAGCATACGCGAATACTGAACATTTCCAAACCCGGTGGGTATAATGACTCCTGCAAAGCTCCCGCGGAAAAACGGAGCTGCAAGCATTAAGGGAGATACCGCCTCAACCGGTCCTGTCGCTTCCTCAACTACCTTGTGAAACATCATCTCGCTGTCCCAGAATACTGCTGTCTGACTCATGCTATCTTTCCTTATCTTATTCCTCTTATCCTTTATCCGTCTTGTCCTTTCGTCCGTACCGGTTTATCCTTTAATGACCCCGAGCGGCTTCATGCGGCAGATGATACGCGAAAGTCCCGCATCCGCGACACACTTTACAACCTCGCTGCTTGGCTTATAGACTGCAGGCGACTCCTCCGCGATTGCTGCGGCATTCGGGGCCTTTACGACAATGCCCTGCTCAAGAAGCGATGCTGCCACCTCTTCTCCGGTCTGCATCTTCTTTGCTCCGGAGCGGCTTTTGAGGCGGCCTGCACCATGACAGGTGCTCCCGAAGGTGCGCTCCATGGCAGCTACGGTTCCTGCGAGAAGGTATGAGGGAGTTCCCATACTTCCGGGGATTATAACCGGCTGACCTGCGGCGCGGTATGCAGCAGGCACCTCCGGAGAGCCCGGGGCGAAGGCGCGTGTGGCACCTTTTCTGTGGACGCAGACTTTGCGGCGGATGCCGTCAGTTATGTGTTCCTCATGTTTTGCGACATTGTGCGCCACATCGTATACGAGGGGCATCTCCTCATAGGCGATGCCGAACCGCTTTTCAAAGATTTTGCGGACGATATGCGTGATGAACTGCCGGTTTGCCCAGGCATAGTTTGCCGCGGCGGCCATTCCTCCGAAGTATGCTTCACCCTCTTTCGATGCAAGGGGGGCGCAGGCAAGCTGCCGGTCCGGAAGTGCAATTCCATACCGGTCTGCTGCTTCTTCAAGGACCTTTAAGTGGTCTGTACAGACCTGATGTCCGAGGCCGCGTGAGCCGCAGTGAATCATCACACAAATCTGCCCCTCCTCCACTCCGTAGACTTTTGCCGTCTCCGCGTCAAAGATTTTTGCCGCCTTCTGCAGTTCAAGGAAATCGTTTCCGGAGCCGGGCGTGCCGCACTGGGGGATTCCGCGCTTTCTTGCTTTGTCGCTTACAGCAGATATGTCAGCTCCTTCAAGGCGGCCGTTCTCCTCACAGTGTTCGATATCCGATTTCATCCCGTATCCCAGTTCTACCGCGTAGGACGAACCTTCTTCCATGAGGGAGGTCAAATCCTTTTGCGACAGACGCACCGGACTTTTTGCGCCGACTCCCACCGGTACCGCATCATACAATTCGCTGATGAGCCCCGGTTTATCAGTCAGGTCTTTTTCGGTAAGCGGGGTTGTAATCATCCGGACGCCGCAGTTTATGTCGAATCCGACACCGCCCGGGGAGATAACGCCCTCTGTTTCATCAAAGGCGGCAACGCCTCCGATGGGAAATCCGTATCCCCAGTGGATATCAGGCATCCCGAGGGAGTTTTTCAGGATTCCCGGAAGACATGCGACGTTTCCAAGCTGTGTGAGCGCCCCGTCCTCGATTGAAGCAGCGAGCGTTTCGGAGAGGAAAAAACGGCCCGGCACCCGCATGCCTTCCACAAATCCTTTGGGAATCTCCCATTCGGTTTCAGTAAGTTTTCTGATTTTATCGTTCATGGTTCAGATATCAAATATAATTATGAGTTCGCAGCCGGTCTCCACTCTTCTGAGGGTAAGACCGGAGTACGAGATTCCTTTAACCCCGATACCGCCTGCGTGTTTTTCCCGTTCAAACTCCACACCCGAGACCGTACCGGATACCGTGAGTTTTCCGCGGTTTTCTGCGGCGCCGGTCTGAATTTCTTCCGGCCCGGCAGAGACCGTAAGGGAGAATGCGACAGGTACCAGGTACTCGGTCTCCATGATTACCAGAAGCTCCGATAAGAAGTTGACGCAGAGCTCCTCACGGGTTTTTCCCTCTGCCTCTATTCCGACAGAAAGGGAGGGGGCCTCACGCGGATAGGTTCCGTATGTTACCTGCGAGAGAGCAAATCCGCTTTCTGACAGAAGACCGGAAAAGCCGGATGCGGTAATCCGCATCTTTACATCTGCCGTATGCTCCAGCTCTTCAAAGGGCATATTCACTGCCAGTAAAGAAAAAGCGGGGAACCATCCGCATGGAGATTTCAGAGATCCATTCGAGCTGATAGCGGGAGATGTAAATGATGTGTCCCCCTGCCTTTATGACAACATCGGTTGGTTTGGGGGGCTTTACCTTCACCGACATAAGAACAGGCCCGCTGCATGCGGTACTGACACGGAAATCACCGCCGCGTTCATCCATGTAGGCAATTACTTCATCCGTTACCGGAATTTCATATGCAGGGAGCGGAGACATTGCAGTTCCTTAAAAAAAGAATCAGGTAAGAGATACCAGATGTTCAATCATCGAAGCATACTGGGGCTTGAGTTCGTAGACACCGGCGTCCCCGTCCTTTTCGCGTTTTACGGAAAGGATACCAAGTTTTGCTGCCATTGTTCCAAGCATCGATGCTACAGAGCGCATGCTGACCGCAAACCTGGATGAGAGCAGGCTGTGAACCTGGGTTACGGTTACTGATTTCATTTTCAGAAGGAGAGCGAGTAATGCCTTTCTGATACCTGATTTGTCACGCGACAGGTAGTTTTGAAGTCGTTTTTCGATTTCAGCTCTCAAATCAGACGCTGTAAACATGATTATTTCTTTGTTTTCCCGCTATTTATATTTGTTGTATTTATATGTGTCTGTATTATATTCAAGAAGAGCCAATAGATAATGAGATTATGCGGTTTCTCCCTTACGAAGCAAAACTTGAATCCTCCCTTACGTGTTTTCCGCAGGAGCTGTGCGTTATGGCAGACGGGGCGGAGGTTGAGGCATGTCCGGATAAACTCCCTGAGATTGCACGCTGGGTTGCCGCTTTGCCGCAGATTAAGCGGCTGATATTTCATATCTCAACAACAGAGCCGGAGAAAACCGTCATTGATATAAAAAAACTCCCCGGGACGGTCCGGTTTGTTAACGGAAGCACCGATGAAACATCCGGGTGCGGCAATCCTGAGATTATTATAGC
>JAGHSU010000102.1 GCA_018065685.1 Candidatus Methanocorpusculum equi
CACGAGTATGACCATCTGGAGGGGACTCTTTTTGTCGACCGCTTAACTCCGGTCTCACGCCGGCTTGTTCAGCGGCAGCTTGACCAGCTGGCGGCAGGACAGTAAAAGAAAGAGACGGAGAAGACTGAGACGGAAAAGAAAGGGGCCGATAAAATAGAGACGGAAAAGAAGGAGGGGACGGTATGAGAATATTATTTATGGGAACACCTGAGTATGCTGTTCTTCCGCTCAAAGCAGTCTCTGAAAAGCATGAGATTGTAGGTGTTGTAACCCGCACTGACAAGCCGAACCGCCGCGGAAACAAAATCGAGTTCTCCCCGGTAAAGCAGTTTGCACTTGAGCACAACATCCCAATCTATCAGCCCGAGTCCTTAAAAGACGATGCGGTCTGTGAGGCCTTTGCAGCACTCAGTCCGGATGTCATAGCGGTTGTCGCATACGGGATGCTCATTCCAAAGCGCATCATTGACCTCCCGCGGATTGCGACAATCAATGTCCACGGCTCGATCCTCCCGAAGTACCGGGGGGCGTCTCCCATGCAGTATTCGGTGTTAAACGGTGATGAGACTGCAGGGGTTACTATTATGTACATTTCAGAGGCACTTGATGCAGGAGACATCATTTTAAGCCGGGAGATCCCGACAGGTCCTGATGAAACCTTCGGAGAGCTGCATGACAGGCTCTCGGCACTGGGGGCTGAGGCGTTGTGCGATGCGCTGTCACAGCTTGAGGCAGGTACTGCCCCCCGTATTCCGCAGGATGCATCAAAGGCAACCTTTGCCCCGTCCATCTCAAAGGAGGAGTGCATCATCGACTGGACGCTTCCCGCACAGCAGGTTCACAACTGGATAAGGGGTTTATCCCCGATCCCCGGGGCCGTAACACATCTTCCGGACGGAAAACTCGTCAAGGTGTACCGGACAAAAGTAATTGAAGGGTATGCGGGACGCCCGGGGGAGGTCTGCGCCGTTTTGAAAAAGGAGGGGGTTGTTGCAGCATGCGGAAACGGAGCGGTCTGCCTTGTCTCGGCAAAGCTCGAGGGAAAGCGTGAGATGCCTGCGGTTGAACTGGTAAACGGGCATTATATCAAAATCGGGGAGTTTTTCGGGTAACTGATAGATACCCTTTACTTTTTTGCATACACGGCGCAAAGCTCCGCCGCGAACACATTCATCTGCAGATACTCACTCTGCCCGGCACGGACCGCGGTATCGGCTGCCGCAAACACAAGTGCCGCATCCGGTGTAAAATAATCCCGCATGGCCTTCCGGAGAAGTATGAGCACCTCTCCTGCGGTCATGCCGTAGCTTACCATCAGCGTCTCAAGGGCACTCTGCACCGCTTTGACATCACCTGCGACCGCCGCACGGGAGGCAGCAGAAGAGTATGCGGAGGTCTCGCTTTTCATAAACTCGAGAGGGTCTGAAACATCATAGCACGCCGCAAGCTCAAGATACATCACAGCCCGTCTGAGGTCTCCTTTTGCCCCCATGGAAATCATATCCAGAAGATCTGATGAAACGGCATCAGCCATCCCTTCCGCCTGCAGAATGTGCCCGAGATGCTCTTTTATGAGCGGATAGGGGATGGGGAGGAAGTAGAGCGGAACGCAGCGCGACCGGACGGGGTCGATGAGCGACGCGGCAGAAGCGGTCACAAAGATAAATCTGCAGGTTGCACTGTACCGCTCCATGATTCGGCGCAGGGCTGCCTGCGCATCTTTCGGGAGGTCTTCCGCCCCGTCGAAGATAACCATCCTGAACGGTGCTGAAAGGGGCTTCAAGGATGCATACCATTTTACGATGTACTTAAAGTTCGCGAGAACCGATTTGGTCTTGTCGTAGAGATGGGAGAAACGTTCACACCCTTCAAGATAGGCGTGTCCCTGGGAAAACATCACACTTACCGGAATGACCGCGGTGTTCTCCGAGGAAGCCTCCGCATAAAACTGTCTGGAAAATATCTCAAGAGCCGAGGACTTCCCGGTCCCGCTTTTTCCGATAACCATCAGGTGGGGAAGATTCTGCGCCTCAGCACAGGATTTCAGGACATTTGCCGCGGCCTCCTGCCCTAAAAGCTCCTCAAACGACTTCGGGCGGTACTTTTCAATCCAGAGCGTGTTCAAGGAAAGCCTCCATGTCGGAAACCGCCGCTTTCAGGATTGCCCTGCTGTCGATTTCAGGCATCGGTACGGGTTTTTGTTCTGCAAGAAGCCTTCTGCATTCAGCGGCGATGTTCGGGAGTGCACGCCGGACCTCGTCAACTATCGGAAGGGATGCGGTTTTTGACGTCCGGTCAATCGGGTTCAGGTCAACGGTGATGACAATCTTCCCTATAGATACAAGCGCCTCGCACCGGTCTCCGTCCTCAAGCGGGACCAGAACCACATCCGCAGAGCCGATGCCTGCGGGGTCACAGAGACCGCGGTCATGCGGAAGCGGAACGCAGCGTTCTGCCTTTCCTTTGTTGAGTCTGCAGCCCGCATTTTCCAGAACCGACTCAACCAGTTTTACCCGCTCTTCGGTCCGGTGGAAGAGATTTACCTCAACCTCTGCGCCTGATTCTTTCTGCAGGTCAGCGATTTCTGCCGCGGCAAGGGCTGCAGTGTTCCCGTTGATTGATAAAACGGGGTGCTTTGCCGCAAGAAGAACCGCTGCCGCGAGTTTTTCCGCGGCAAGGGCCGATGGGGAGGTCTTTTCGCCCAGGAGGTAGTCGAAGGCCTCTCCCCGCCCGTGGGAGGTCAGCCCCTCGTAGGAGACAACTCCTGCGTGTGCTGCGGCAACAAGCTGTTCACGGGTGACTAACGATGCATATCTAGGATGGCTTTTTGGTATCTCAGACATTGGAATCCTCCAGAATAACAGGTCCTGTTTTACTTACGGGGAATGAATACACGCATCCGAACCGGGATAGGACTGCGGGGGCGCGCTCCCCTGCCGCAAACACGCCTTCGCCGAGCATTGTCATGGATGCCGCGACCCCCTCTGCGTCGCAGGCATCTAACAGCATGCGCACCCTTTCCGTGACAAGCCCGCTTTTCTCCGCGAAGGAACGCGACGCGGAAAAGAGCTCCTCAAGTGTCTCCGGTGTTTTTTCCGGATAGGCGTCATGAACCTGCTGCATGATTGAAGGAGACCGGATAATTCCCGGGGTTGCAAGTTCTCCTAAAGATACCGCATAAATTGTTTCATCTGAATTGAGCCGTTTTGAAACCCCGTCCACCCCCGGAGCGGTCCGGATATCAATTCCTCCGGCAGCAGAGGCCGCGGCATCCCCGAGACCTGTCCCATGCTCCACCTCAAACGAGTGGGCAAAGGAGACGATATCATGGCTGCTCATCTTAAGGTCAAAGAGGCGGTTTGCCGCGGTCGCTGCCGCAAGAAGGCCTGCAGCACTCATACCAAACCCGGCACCGATGGGAAGCTCAGCCTCCGCAAAAACCTCTGCGGTGATGCCGAGGGCATTTACTGCATCGGTGAGAAATGCAGTATCTGTTACATTTCCTTTCACCGAGATAGCGGTTTTTTTCGCAGGGCGCATGGAAACCTTAACTCCTTTCCCGATGACGATTCCTGCACCAAGACTGCCCGTGTCCGAAAGGGAGTTTCCGTCTACGCGCTTAAAAAAACCGGAGATGTGCCCCGGGGCAAATGCTACAACACAGCGTCCCATAGTTTACCTGCTATCTCTTTTTTATCTCCGGACGCTTCAGTGACACGCCCGTCTCTCGTATATATCCGGTATGCTCCGGCAGAAGAGCCCATCGTCTCCGGGTGGTTTGCGGCAACTGCGGCAATATCAGTCTCCTGCAGAAGTTTCTGCGCGGCAGAATCGGCGTCTTCACCTATCTTAAAGCCGATTACGGAAATTCCGCGCCCCAGAAGCCGGTTTATCAGTTTCGGTGCGGGACTGAGTGTCAGGGTGACCGGTTTTCCGGACGGAATCTTCTCATCCGCTGCTTCCGGAACAAAGTCAGAGATTGCCGCGGCACTGACGTAAATATCCGTGGAGTTCGCGAGAGCGAGCACAGCATCTGCCATATCTGCGGCGGATACTACTGGGATATTTTTAACACACGGCACATTGCCGTAGAGGGCGGTATTTGATACAACCGTCACCTCCGCCCCGCGCCGGAACGCCTCAAGAGCGAGCTCTCTTCCCATCACGCCGCTCGAGCGGGTTGTAAGGACCCGCACGCTGTCAACTTTTTCCCGGCATGCGCCGCTTGATATAAGCACCCGCTTTCCGGAAAGCGTCTGCATTGTTACCGCCCGTTCGGCATAGAGGCAGATGGTTTCAATCTCCGCAATCTTTGCCCGCTCCTCTTCCATCTTCGGGGGAACAATAGCGATTCCGAAACTTCTAAGGGTCTCAAGATTTTTCTTTACAGCCGGGTGGCGGTACATCGACTCATGCATCGCAGGGGCTAACACAATCGGCATGCCGCGCCCGATTGCCGTTGTCGCAAAGGTGGTGACTGTGGTATCATCAATTCCTGATGCAATCTTTGAGATGGTGTTTGCAGTTGAAGGAGCAATTAAGAGCAGGTCTGCCGCTCCCCCTTCTCCACACCAGAGCACATGCTCCACGAGGCCGGTGATTTTTGTACAGCAGTGTGTTCCGCAGGCATATGTGAGCGCCTCGGGGCTTATGATGCCGCAGGCTGCCTCACTCATAACAGGTATCACCTGTGCCCCTCTGCGCCTTAATTCATGCGCCAGACGGACCGTATCCACTGCCGCAATGCTTCCGGTTACTGCAAGCACAATCCGTTTGTTTTCGAGGGGTTTCATGAGAGAGTCACATCCCATACGCAGTGCATCGTATGCGCCGCGTACTTCTTTACCTTATGTTTGGTTATTCTAAACCTAAAACCTGCGGATACGAGCGCCGCCCCGATATCGGCCTCCCGGTCGCCTAATCCGTGGACATGAAGGGTCGTTCCTGCTGTACTGTGCCGCAGGGCAATTGGCAGAAAATCCGGAGAATCGAAGTGTCCCATAAGAATCCGGTCATAAGTACCCTTTAAAAGGTCTCTGCAGTCCCCGTTTTCTGCGGTCACCAGATGTCCGAGACCGTTTGCTGCAATGTTTCGTTTCAGGTAGGAAAATGACTCAGGATTTATCTCCATGGCATGAACGCGCGCACCAGCCGCTGCTGCAGTCAGGGTGAAGTATCCGATACCTGCAAACATATCAGCAACGGATTCCCCCGGGGTTATGAGATTTTTCAGTCTGAGTTTTTCGGAACGGTTTCCCTGTGAGAACATGACCTTTGCGGGATGCAGGGTGTAAGAGAGTCCGGCTTCCCTGAGGGTCACTTCATGAGGTGTGCCTTTAAGCACTTTTATCTGCGGGATGCGCATCACGCCTTCCTGCCCCGCGGAATAAAGAATACATGAGGGATGTTCAAACGCATCTGCTGCTTTCAGTTCGTCTGCTGAGGGCTCCTTTCCATGGAAAAGCAGGGTATCTCCCATCTTCTGATACCCGTGTCCGGTGTATGGAACACGTTTTGGCAGGACTGTATCAAACTCCTCTCCTTCGCGGACCGGAATGTAGGCAGTATCCTCTGTTACATATGCCTTCCGCGAGGGGTCTGCCCACGGTGCGGCAGCTGCGGTTTTCAACTCTGTTTTAGGGACTGCACGGACATTCATCGGTTTCTGTTCGGGTTTTGTTCAGGGGTTTAAGTTTCTGTGGTGGTGTGTTCATCCGGAAGTTCTGATGATTCATCGGGTTCCTTCTTTGCAACGGCAGTAATGGTTTCCTTTCCGCGGAGGAATAAAACCGAGTCTCCGGGGGCTGCATTCATCCATTGCCGGTCGGGGATTTCATGGACACTTCCGTCTGCAGGGTCCAGAATTCCTAAGATACCTGCATCTTTGTAGATAACCTCTGCAGTTTCCGCATTATTCACGTTTCCAAGAAGCGGATCCTCATCATCTTCCCTGAAGGAACGGGTAAGACCGGTCGTTAAATCCTGAACAAAGAGGGTATCTTTGGTCTGTCTCAGGATTTTGCACCATGTTTTATCCCGGAAGATTACATCTCCGCGTGCAAAACGCGGAAGCCGCAGTGAGTAGGTGACACGGTACAGCCGCGTGCCGTTTTTCTCTCCGATGAGTTTCGGGTGTGTGGTATAACTTCCGCCCAGGGCTCCTGTAATGTCGCGGGCAATCAGATTTCCGATTGCCTGTGTACTGAACGTGATATCGATTCCCCCGTCAATCTCCTCAATATCCGATACAAAGGCAAGCCGGTCACCGGCATTCTGCATCTGGTCCTCGAGCTGATAAGCGATTTTTGCGCATCTGGTCTTTTCAAAGGCAGTAGGAAGCCTTCCTGCAGCACGCACCTGAATAACCCCTTCGTAGTAGCTTCCGGCGATTCTGCTGCACCGGTCGCACTGTTCATGAATCCAGATAAATTTTATTTTTGCGGACCGTTCAACAGGAATTCCGTAGAGGTTTCCAAGAACCAGGACATCGATGAAACTTCTGTTGCTGCTCGCTTCGCGTATGTGTATTGAGGTCTGGACATCTGTTACGTCCTTGTGTATTTTTATTGCCGATTTTGCGATAGCATAGGCGATTGTATCCCGCTCCACTGCAGAGTCCGCCCACATCCCAGAGGTCTTTACCGAACCGCAGGTTGGGCAGATAGTACATTCAAGCCGTTCCGGTATTTCGGCCCAGACAAGGTCTTTCGCTTTGCATTTCCCGCAAAGACCCCCGTCTTCGGTGGGTGCCCCGCAGCGCGGGCAGAATCCTGATGTCAGATTAGTCATGGTGTATCTATATCCGGTAGATTTGCGCGTGGGGGATTCCTTCAATCTCCACACAGTCTTTTTCATCAAGAATGCCCGCACGTACAGCAAGCGAGCAGACTCTCTTTCCGATGATATTTGCATTTACGGAGGATTTCAGCGCCTCTTCCACCTCTGCTTCGGACACGGCGGAACCTCCGTAGAATGACTCGTCGATTACGAGGTCACAGTATTCTCCTTTGAGGGTCATTCCTATCAGTTCCGCGTCACATACCGCGGTCACCGTTCCCTCTCCGGGGCTTTCATGAATTTTCAGATGCATCTTTCTCTTATATTGTTCGCTCTTTAGGGGTATAACTGTTCGTAATGGATGAACTGTGCGGGCTACTGCAGGCTTGGCATGAGGAAGCTTGCAGTCCCGGAATTCAGATTGACAGGAGTGTCTTTATTGTCATGAAACAAAGAATAACCGCAAGGCAGACCGGGGCGATATATCTTATCATTACATGGTAGAACTTCTTTGATGCAAACCGGCCGCTGCTTTCAACCTCTTCTGAAATAGCAGATGTATTCCCCTTTATTATCCATCCGACGAATATGATGGTAAGAAGGGCTACTATCGGCATAAGGATATTGCCGCTTAATGAATCCATGATTTCAAGGATGTGGAGACGACCGATTGAAATAAATGACCAGATGCTGTAACCGAAGTTGACAACAAGCGCCAGGATTAAAGCCCCTGCAAAGACAATGCCGACCGCTTTAATCCGCGATAGTCTGAATCTGTCAATCAGTGCAGATGTCAGCACTTCAAACAGAGCAATGGAAGAGGTAAGTGCCGCAAAGAATACACAGATGAAAAATACAGCTCCGATTGCTGTTCCAAACGGCATTGTCTCAAAAATCAGCGGCATCTGTGTGAATAGGAGGCCGGTTCCGGACTGAATTATTGACGTATCTCCGCCGGAAAAACTAAAGAAAGCAGGAACAATTAAAAGGCCTGCGAGGATAGTTACTCCCGCACTGAATAATACCATGCTGAATGCCGATTTTTCAATGTTTTCCTTTTTGCTGAGATAAGATCCGTAGGTAACCATAGCGCCTGATGCAACACATAATGAAAAGAAGGTCATTCCTAAAGCTTCAAGGACTGCACTAACTGATAGTTTGGAAAAATCAGGGATAAAATAATGTGCAAGCCCGTCGAGTCCTCCCGGAAGTGATATACAGTATATGGAAAGACCAATCATCACAACGATGAGGAGAGGAAGTATAATGGTTGAAAACCGCCGAATTCCTTTGGTGACACCAAAAAGGAGAATGCCCGCGGTTATCACAAGGAAGATAATCGTCCAGATGACAGGGATGACCGGGTCTGATATGAACGTCTGGAAAAAGTCCGGGTTTAGAGCGGGGCTTTCATTACCGGTGATGTAGAGTGTACCGTAGTTCATCACCCATCCGCCTATTACCGAATAATAGGGGAGAATTAAACCGGCAACAACAATCGATAAGATACCAAGAAATCCCCATTTTTGTTTAATGAGCTAAATGAAAGAAGTGCACTCTGCCCCGTCTTTCGTCCGATTGCAATCTCTGTAATCAGCAGGACAAGGCCGAGGGTGAATGTCATCAGCAGATAAAGTAGTAGAAAGGTTCCTCCGCCGTATTCCACAACAAGGGGCGGAAACCTCCAGAGGGCTCCGATGCCTATTGCTGCCGCCGCCGCTGCGAGGATAAATCCAAGACGACTGGTAAACCCATTTCTTTCAGTCATTCGTTCCAAGTAGGTTATACCTGATATTATTTATAATATTCATAACCGACGTCAGGGGATGTTATCATCGACCTGAATGTCTCAGTCCGGTGAAATCGTCTGTCTGTATCCAATCGTTTTGTTTATCTTTCCGGAAATCAAACATAACAGTATGACAATGACACCAAAAGATGCCGTTATGCAGTATCACATGGCAGAACGTGCAAAACTTGACATAATGATGCTCGCCCACCAGTTAACAACCGTCCCGACTCTGAAAAAAGAGGATAAACCCGGGGCAAAATTTGTTCTGACGGAACTCCTCTCTGTTCTTCGTGCAGACATGGAAGGTGCAGAATCGGTTACCGGACGTGCCGAGTTCGGGAAAGCGGCAGAGGGAATTGATGAAGTGCTCTCACTGGTTTCAACCAACCAGTTCGGCATTGCATCAGATAAATGCGGGGAAGCAATGATTCCTGTAACATCCGTTGCGGCAGATGCATTTTCAGTGCTTTCCGCCGAAAAACTTATCTGAATCAGGTCTGACAGCTATGGATCCGTCTGAATTTCAGTCATTCCTTGCGTCACGCCGTTCGGTCCGCGAGTATGAGGAAGGAGGTATCACCGTCGAAGAAAAAGACTACATTTTATCTGCTGCATCCGCGTGTCCCACGGCAGGTAATCTGGAAGCATGGGATGTGGTCATCGTATCAGATGAAGGGCAGCTTGAGGTTTTATCTGATGCAGCAGGCGGACAGCGTCAGATGCTTGAATCCGGCTGCGCCTTTGTTGTCTGTGCAAATTATGTGCGCTCAATGTCGCGCTACGGGGAGCGCGGGATATTGTATGCGGTTCAGGATGCAACAATTGCTGCAACATATATGATGCTTGCAGCGCATGCAATCCGGCTTCAGACATGCTGGATGGGTGCCTTTGACGAGGCGGCAGTAAAAGAGGTATTAGAGCTTCCGGCACATGTAAGACCTGTTGCAATCCTTTCTGTCGGTGCGGGTTCAGTCTCTCCGGCATCTCCCGGACGAATGGATCCCGAAGATCACGCTCATTACGATATCTGGGAAGAATAAACATCCCTGATTCTTTTTTAC
>JAGHSU010000073.1 GCA_018065685.1 Candidatus Methanocorpusculum equi
TACAGGAACCACCCCTCAGCCGGAAGAAAAAATTCCGATAACTCCGGAACAGACTCCTGCTTCCTCCGGGACCGAAGGTGTCCCGGGAAAACCGGAAAATACCGCGGCAGATGAAACACCGCAGTCTCCGGCAAATCCTGCGGACCCGTCAGGTGCCGGTGAGCCGGTGGTGAAGTTTGAGATATCTGCTGCAGAAGAGCAGCCGTCTCTTCCTGTTGTTAAAGAGCATTATGCTTCTGACAGCTACAGCGCAGACGTTTTCGGCGGCGTACGCTTTGACACAACCGCAGACATTGAGATTCCGAAATCGTTAATTGATCAGGTTATCGGACAGGAACATGCTGTAGATGTGATTAAAAAAGCGGCAACGCAGCGCAGACATGTGATGATGATTGGAAGTCCCGGTACGGGTAAGTCCATGCTTGCCAAAGCAATGTCAGAGCTTCTCCCGAAGGAGGAGATGCAGGACATTCTGGTCTATCCGAATCCTGAAGACAACAATAATCCGATTATCCGTGTCGTAAATGCGGGGAGAGGCAAAGAAATTGTTGCCCGGCATAAGGAGGATGCAAAGCGCCAGGCCTCATCAAAGCGGATGCTGATGATTGTAATCATCATCGGTATCATCGGCATATTTGCTATCAGCGGGCAGCTGCTTCTCGGACTTTTTGCTGCAATATTTATCTTCTTTATCTTCAGAACAATGATGCCAAAGGATAACGCGATGGTCCCGAAGCTTATTGTATCCAATAAACCCGACGGCTGCGCTCCGTTCGTGGATGCGACCGGTTCCCACGCTGGTGCCCTATTAGGTGATGTGCGCCACGACCCGTTCCAGTCCGGAGGACTTGAAACCCCTGCCCACGACCGTGTGGAGGCAGGCGCTATCCACCGTGCGCACAAAGGTGTTCTCTTTATTGATGAGATGAACACGCTGGAGCTTTCCTCCCAGCAGAGTCTTTTAACCGCTCTGCAGGAAGGTGAATTTGCAATTACCGGACAGTCCGAGCGTTCATCAGGTGCGATGGTGCGGACTGAACCTGTTCCCTGTAAGTTCATTATGATTGCTGCAGGAAATCAGGATGCGATGCAGTATATGCACCCGGCTCTCAGAAGCCGTATCAGAGGATACGGATATGAGGTCTACATGTCCGAGCGGATGGATGATACTGCTGAAAACCGTGCAAAGCTTGTCCGCTTCATCGCCCAGGAGGTCAAAAATGACGGGAAGATTCCGCCGTTCAATCCGGAGGCAGTGGCAGAGATTCTGCGTGAAGCAAAGCGCCGTTCCGGGCACAAAGGACACCTTACGGTGCGTCTGCGTGACCTTGGAGGTCTTGTCCGTGTAGCAGGTGACCTTGCTATAAAGGACGGGTCGTCAATAACAACGCTTGACCATGTGTTATCCGCCAAAAAGACAGCGCGTTCGATTGAAAAGCAGATGACCGATGAGCACACCAGGCAGCTCCGTGATTACTACTTAACAAGTGTTGACGGAACGAAAGTGGGCCGTGTAAACGGGCTTGCAGTCATTGGTGAGGATGCAGGTTCTGTTCTGCCGGTAACAGCAGAGGTTACCCCTGCGATGGCGGAAAATGCAGGTTCAATTATTGCAACCGGACAGCTGAAGACAATCGCGCGTGAGTCAATTAAAAACGTGAGTGCCCTGATTAAGAAGTTCTCCGGGTCTGACATCAAGCAGATGGATATTCATATTCAGTTCATCGGCACATACAACGGGCTCGAGGGAGATTCTGCATCGGTTACTGTAGCCACAGCAGTCATCAGTGCTCTTGAAAATATTCCGGTGCGGCAGAACCTTGCCATGACCGGTTCTCTGTCGGTCAGAGGCGATGTTTTGCCGATTGGGGGCGTTACCTACAAGATTGAGGCCGCAGCAAAGGCGGGTATTAAAACAGTTATCATCCCGAAGTCGAATCTGGATGATGTTTTAATCGAGGACCGGTATGCTGAGATGGTGACCATTATCCCGGTTACAAGAATCGAGGAGGTTTTGCGGATTGCCCTTGCTCCGGAGGATAAAGAGGCCTTTGAGCAGAAACTCGCGATGATCGGGGAACACATGGAAGTTCAGAAGATGACCTGAGACGGTCATCTCTTTTTCTCTGAACCCACAGAAACCTTTTATTTTAATACAACACTTAAAATATACAACTATATGTTCGAACAGGAGAGTCTTTCCCAGATACTGGATATTCTCGGAAATAAAAACCGCAGGCGGATACTTGACCTTCTCCATAATAAACCCTGTTTTGTAACAGAAATTTCGGACAAACTCTCCTTAAACCCGAAAGCAGTTATCGAACATCTGTCAATTCTGCAGAAGGAAGATGTTATCGCCTCCTACCTCGATGAGAAACGGCGCAAATATTATTATCTGATTCAGGACATTCATTTATCCCTCAAACTTGACCCGAAGGAAAAACCCGCGGCGGAGGAGACTGAGCCGCTGTCCGTACTCCCGCTCGCAGATACCATTATGCATCTGCGCCACCTTCTTGTATCGCGGAAAGAACTGTTTGCACAGACTGAGGCACTGGAAAAGGACATCGAACGCAAAATGGAGGAGCTTGTGGCAAACAGTACGGATGTGTTTAAGGATGATACCGAACCGGAACTGCTTTTGGCTCTTATCTACAACCCGTTAACCCCGATTGAGCTTGCTGATGCGTGCGGACGGCCAATCCCCGAGGTTACCGCAGCGTTACGGTCGCTGTCCGCAAAGGGATATATTGAATCCGAAGACGGACGGTATGCCCTTAGAAGAGAACTGACGGAAAAAATCGCAGAATAAACAGGCTTTCATGGAAATCACAGAAGTAATCCGGTGCAGAGGACACCCGAATATCCAGTCGCTTCACAAGAGTACATTTGAGATAACAAAAGAGGAAGAGCTTACCTTAAGCGGGGACTGTATCATTGGTGTCGGAGCAGACAAAGGCTGTGCAGATTTGTCTGAAGATTTTAAAAAGGCCCTGCAGACCCCGGGCGCAGAGCTCATAACCGTTTTTTCCGCGAACGGGGTGACAGCCATGGTCACTGCAAAGGGTGCGGAAGGTCTCTCCTTCACTGACCCGGAAGACATGGTCTGGCGAAAGAGCAGTTTTGTCTGCGGGCGTGCAATCGCGACAGCAGCCGATGCCGCAGCACGTGATCTTCCAAGGGAACTCATCGAAGAGCTTAAAAAAGGAGCTGAGATGACCGTTACTCTTTCTGTACGGACTGAGTGACCTCGGTAATGGTCAGTTCCGCTTTTTCAAGGAACGTCTCGCATTTTTCGATCAGTTCCATTCCGCGTGTGTGCAGTTTTACTGCCTCTTCCACAGGGGTTGCGGGGTCGTCGAGCTTTCGTGCGATTTCGCGGAGTTCTGCTATCATATCCTCATAGTTGAGAAGCTCCTCGGCAGTCTCTTTTGTCTCTTCCTTTTTTGCGGCATTCACTGCCGTCTCTTCCTGTTTCATATCTTCTTTCTTCGTCATAATATTTTCTCCACTTTAGCGGTTATTTCTCCGTCAACAAGACTGACAGTTACCATGTCTCCCCGGGACACCTGTTTTTTGGAACGGATGTGCGTTGCGCCTGATTTAATCATTGCATATCCGCGTTCAAGCGGTTTTTTCGGGTCGCATGACTGTATCTTCTCCTTTTGTGCGGAAATCTCCAGTCTGGCGGTTCGTATGTGCTGCAAAGCCCCTTTGAAAATCAGCTCACGGAGACCTGAAAGACTGTCCGACTCGTTGCTGATTCTCCGGACAGCTGCAGTATGGATGCGCTCTGTGAGGTCTGCGGTCTGCTGATGCATGATGTCAAGGCGGCGGAACAGCCGCAGAGGGTCAACCCTGAGTTTCAGTTCGGAAACTGCAGCTTTATTCCGGTCGAGCATGTTCCGGACTCTTCCGGATATAAGCCGGTGCAGTTCGTCTAAGGATGTTTTCAGGGTGGAACGGTCCGGCACAACGGTTTCTGCCGCGGCAGAGGGGGTTGGAACACGTCTGTCTCCTGCAAAATCGGCAAGTGTAAAATCGGTCTCGTGGCCGATTGCGGTGATAACAGGCACTTTGGAGCGCCGTACGGCACGTACGACATCCGGGTGGTTGAAGACAAACAGGTCCTCAAAACTCCCTCCTCCGCGGGCCAGAATGATGACATCAGCCTTGTCCTGCAGAAGAGAAAGGGCATTTACAATCGAGACCTCGGCCCCGTCTCCCTGCACCTGTGCAGGAGCAAGGAGGACGGGAAGAGGGTATCTGCGGGATAACACGTTTCTGATATCCTGCAGAACGGACCCTGTCTTTGAGGTGACGACCCCCACCGTTTTTGGAAAGAGCGGCGGATTTCGTTTTTCGGAGTCCGGTCGCGGAATTGTTCCTTCCGCTTCAAGCATCCGTTTCCACTCCTCCTTTTTCAGCCAGAGACCTGCTTTCCCGATAGATGCCGGTTCAATCTTTTTAATGATGAACTGAAGCCTTCCGCCTGCAGGATAAAAATCAACATTGCCGGTTACTGTAACTGAGAGTCCATCCTTTACGGCAAAGGTCAGGTGTTTTGCCGCGGCATACTTCCACATTACACAGGAGATGGTATATGACTCTTTTTCCCCCCGTTCGGTGAGTGAAAAATAGATGTGACCGGAGGCGTTCGGCCGGTATCCGGTTATCTCTCCTGTTACAGAGACGTCAGTCAGTCTGTCTGTATCAAGCACATCGCGGATTCTTTTGTCAAGTTCGGAGACTGTCAGGACTTTGTCCTTATCCTCCTGTTTTTCAATGGCGGCGGACAGACCTGCTGCCTGTACTGCCGGCGCTGCAGCGGCTGCCCTCTCCGCCTCTTTTTTTTCCGCGAAAAACGTTGATTCAAACGGTGCATCCGAAAGCCCGCCGTCGGAAACAGGCGCATCAAACGAGAGGGTTGCCTGTTCTTCTGTTATGTGCGGCACTGCTGCTTTTCGCACTGCTTTGCGGGGCATACCTATCTATTGGTTTTCTTAGGAGATGAAGGTATCACACATGAGTGTGTTCTTCCATGTCCGGCTGGTTCGGACTATGGGTTCTTCTCTTCCTTTTTCTTCAGGGAGTCCAGCGCATTTTTCATAATGCCTGAGAGGATGGGATTTTTCTCTCCCGAGGCCTCTTCCAGCGCATGTTTTGCCGCCTCTCCGCCGATTTCTGCGAGAGCATTGGCAGAGGCAGCGCGTACTCCGGGCTTTTTGTCGCGAAGTGCTCCGGTTAATGCAGCAACCGCTGTTTCTTTATCCTCATCTCCGGCATTTCCAAGAGCCGCTGCCGCCGCCCGCCGCACTCCGGGGTTTTCATCGGACAACATGCCGATAAACGTCTTTGTAAACACCAGTTTCTGCTTTGCGGCTGCATCTGCAGCCGCGGTCCGGACCGAAACCTCAGGGTCACTGCAGAGATGTTCCAGCACCGCGGGAGACGCTGTAGTCTGTGCCGCGGCACGCCGCACATGAAAGTCCTCATCATCTGCTGCGGACTCGGGGGCCGCTGCGTCCAGAACATAGACTGCGGCTGCCCGGACCTCCGGATTTTTATCAGAGGCAAGCGGCGAAACCGCATTCAGCATTTCTGTGGATAACAAGCGTTTTCTGAGACTGAACAGGGCAGAGAGCCGCACCTCATCGTCATCTGTCAGGTGTGCGGCGAGAGCTTCCGTTGTCTTTTCGGAAGGGAATGGGGATAGAGCCGATGCCGCAAGTGAACGGACAGCGGTATCTTCTGCATCCAGTGCTGTTATGAGCAGCTGTTCGGCAGCCGGTGTCCGAAGAGTCCCAAGTGTTTCCACCGCGGCGTACTGAAGTCCGGCGTCAGGTGAGTGAACAGCTGCTTCAAGTGCTGCAGCTGCCGCCGGTTTTTCGGTCATGAAGAGGACCTGCGCTGCTTCTTTTACATCAGAGTCTTTTGCGGTGAGGTATGAAAGGTACGGGGTGTAATCCGGAATCTCATAGTTCCCGAGTGCCCAGAGCATTACGCGCTGCACGAGAGGACTTCCGGCCTCCAGTGCTTTAATCATGAGCGGACGGACGTTTTCATCTCTGAGGGAGGCGAGGGTGTTTGCTGCCGCTTCCGCTGCTGCAAAGTCCTCTGATTCAAGGTCTGTTATAAGACGTGCGAAGATTCGTTCGTTCATGTTTTTCTCTTTATCTTCGGGATTGGACCCGCAGCCGGTATGCCGGTTATCTCCTGCCCCGTGCGTCTGGTCGCGTCCGGTTTTAGTTTTTAACGTCGGTTACTTTGATGACGTGCCAGCCGAACTGTGTTTTGACAGGGCCTACAACTTCTCCGGGCTTTGCTTTGAACGCGGCGGTTTCAAAGGGCTTTACCATCTGCCCTTTTCCAAAGTAGCCGAGGTCTCCGCCGTTGTTTCCCGAGGGACACTGTGAGAACATTTTTGCAAGTTTTGCAAAGTCGTCGCCTGCGGCTAACTTCTGCATTATCTGTTTTGCTTTGGATTCTGTTTTTACCAGAATGTGGGATGCTTTTACGCGTGTTATAATATTATATTATATGATGCGCAGAGGTATAAAAGAAGCGGTGATGAGGGGCAGTGAAACAGATGAGTTTAAAAAAAGTATGGTTATTGAAATTAAATCTCCTTCAGCCGGTACTCGCGTCTTCCAAGCCCCATCTCCTCGGCAATCGTAAACTGCAGCTCCGGATTTGTCCCGGGCCAGACACGGGTAAACTTCTCCTCTCCTGCGTGGTGATGGTCCGGAAGAAGCGTTCCGTGAACACCTTCCGCATTATTTACCAGATCATAACATGCCTTGTCAAGAGCTACCGGGTCACGGGAGGCCAGAATGCCGATGTCCGGAACAAAGGGTGTATCGTTCCACGGCGTGCAGTCGCAGTGCGGGGTAATATTGGTGAGGAAGTTGATGTAGAAGACCTTTCCTGTCTTGTTTGCCACGGCTCCTGCCGCATACTCAATCATCCACTCCACAAACACCACCCCGTCATCCTGCCAGTCCAGATCAATCGCATGCTGCGGACACGTATTCATACACATCAGACATCCGATACAGCGGTCGGTATCGATTGCGATAGACGGCCCTTCAATAGAGATACAAAACTCCGGACACGCATTGATGCAGGCCCCGCAGGTGATGCATTTTTCCGGGAGAAGAAGAGGACGTGTGGTGTGCTGCTCGCGTTTTCCCTCGCTTGCGGCGTATCCCATGCCGAGATTTTTAAGCGCCCCGCCGAATCCTGCCACTTCATGTCCCTTGAAGTGGGATATCACAACCATACTGTCTGCAGAGACAATATCAGATGCCACTTTGACATGCTCAAAGTGTTTACCGTAAACCTCGACTTCACGGAAGTTCGTCCCTTTCAGTCCGTCAGCGATGAGCACCGGACAGGATAAAACCGGCCAGGTAAATCCGTGTTTTGCTGCAGTCTCCAGATTGTCCGCGGCATTGCGTCTTCCTCCCACATAGAGCGTGTTCGTGTCGGTTACAAACGGCTTTGCTCCAATGGTCTGCACCTCGGCTGCAACGGATGCCACATGCATCGGATTTACAAAGGCATCATTCCCCCGTTCGCCGAAATGTACTTTGACGGCGGTTAAATCATTTTCAGATACTGCAGATGAAAGTCCTGCCGCTTCACAGAGTGCGCGCAGTTTATGCTCGGTATTTCGTTTAATCCCGTGTGCTCCGGCACGGGCAATATAGACATCTTCCATACAATTCATTTGGTGTGGAAGTATTCATAGGTTTGCATTGGAAAAACAGGGGACCGGCTGCTGCTCATTACCTGATTATACTCTGCCGGAAATGTTTCACTCGTAACTATTCAGGTACCTTCGTGGGTTCTTTGTTCGTCGTTGTTGTAACTTAGGTGTGGATATACAAAAAAATAACCGCAAATGACCACAAATTTTTCCGTTTTCCCACCCGCACGCCAGAGGCGTGCTCCAGCTTCGAGCCGGGGCTCTCGCAAATCGCATTTTCCAGCGTCGTGAGTCGGCCGGATGCTAATCGCATCCGGCTGGTCGCCTCACGCCGGGAAAATGCGGGAAAACGGGGTTATTGAGAAGAGAGACAGAAAGAGACAGGCGGACCTGTATGAATCATAAAATATAACCAATAAATCAAATCCGATATCTCCTCCCGTTTTCCCGCATTTTCCAGTCGTGAGGCGCCCCGGCAATGTGCGATTAGCACATTGCAGCCTCACGACTGAAGAAAATGCGATTGGGAAAACGGAAAAATTTGCGGTCATTTGCGGTTCTATTCTCAGACACCTGCACCTCAGTTACAACAACCCGCAAAGAACACACGAAGGTACCTGAATAGTTACAAATACCTCACTCAAACACACCCTCAATCCGCCTCCCGCATCTGCTGCACCGCCCGTTCTCCATCCCCGATGCATCTGCCAGGTACCCGCGCCGTCTGATTAAAACAGCCCCGCAGTCCGGACAGTATGTTGTCGTCCCTTCCGGGTGATGCAGGTTTCCCGTATACGGATAATACAGCCCTGCCCTCTTCGCGAGCCGGAACGCGGCATCCAGATGGCTGTATGCCGCAGGAGGTACATCACGCATTTTGTACATCGGATAAAACGCCGTAAAATGGTGCGGCACCGCAGGCCCCAGGGTTTCCATCTCCCACTCAAGCATTGATGAGAGTTCCTCTTCCGAGTTGTTAAGTCCCGGAATCAGAAGAGTCACCAGTTCCAGATGACACCCGAGCTCCTTCGTCCGCACAATGGTATCCAGCACCGGCTGAAGGGCTGCCCCGCCGCAGACATCCCGGTAGAACGCATCGGAAAATGCTTTCAGGTCAACACGAACGGCATCCATATACGGGGCAATCTCTTTCTGTGCCTCTTCGCTCAGATACCCATTCGTGACCATCGCTGTCTTAAGACCGGCACGTTTCACCTCCCGTGCCGTATCATACATAAATTCGTAGAAGACTGTTGGTTCATTATAGGTAAACGAGATGCTCTGCACCCCTGTCTCTTTGGCAGATGAGATGATATTCATGGGCATTGCTTCAGCGGTATCTGCATCCGGACACTGCGAGAGTTCATGGTTCTGACAGTGCAGACAGGTAAAGTTGCAGCTGAATGAACTAATGGATAGTGTTGTACTTCCGGGAAGAAAATGATTCAGCGGTTTTTTCTCTATCGGGTCCGTGCCGCATGCGGTGAGTCTGCCGTAGGTTTTTGTATATAGTGTTCCTCCGACATTCTGACGAACCCTGCAGAATCCCGTCTCACCGGGAAGTATTCTGCATCGTCTGGCACACAAACCGCAGCGTGATTCATCTGCGTCAAAAAAACGTGCCAGCATAAAAAAAGAGGTTATTGATTTATGCTTCTTTCTTAGCTGCGGTCTTTTTTGCCGCGGGCTTCTTCTCTGCAGTTTCTGCGTCTGCCTCTTCCTTCTTTGCGGCAGTCTTATTTGCTGCGGTCTTCTTTGCCGGCTTCTTCTCCTCTGCTGCCTCTTCTCCTTCTGTCTCGGTCTTCGGGCGCGGGAAGGACTCAACGAACTCAACTGCTTCTGCCTTGGGGAAGAGTGCTAATGCATCCTGCATAATCATGTACTGGGTCATAAACCAGTTCTGGTTGTACAT
>JAGHSU010000165.1 GCA_018065685.1 Candidatus Methanocorpusculum equi
ATCGAAGCCCCCACCTCCTCTGCAAGGACCGCAGAGACCGCATCCGTGGTCTGTCCCGGGGTGACACCGCCCATCACAACGATTTTTCCGCTTACCGCAAACTCCTTTGCCTGAAGATAGGACTCTGCGACCCTCGGGTAGGCATAGTCTTTGAGAGCGCCGATTAAAAGCGCCGCATTGATACGGGTTACCATGATTCCAATCTCATCCGAGGATGCCTCATCGAGAGAGAGACCCCGGCACGCCTCGATGTAGCGCCGCGCCTCGCCGCCGCCTCCGACGACCGCAAATACCTGGATGCCGTTTTCGTGTAATCTGATGAGCGTCTCCGCCCATGCTTTTAAGCGGTTCTCTTCAAGGGACGGAACAAGGACCGACCCGCCGACTGCTGCTACCACCCGTTTCATAATTGCTTAATATATTTGCGTCTCTTCCCATATAAAATCCGTGAGATGATGTTCCATGAGATGATGTTTTGGCTCTTTACCGGAAGATGATTTTTGCGTATATAAAAAAAGATGAGTTCTTTTGCCGTCTCCGGCGTTTTCAGGAGTTACCACTTCAAAACACCCGCTTCCGAGAGCATCTCCGGCAGGTACTCCTTTGTAACGAAGTCCAGACCGTGGCTTGCAAATGCCTGCTGTTCGGACTTTAGGCCCATCTGAAGCTGCAGGTTAATCTCCTTCTTCCAGAAATCAGCATTTGCACCCGTGGTAAACCGCGGGTCGGTGAGTTCCGCCTTCAGCGCCTCAATATCCTTATCCGACAGCTTGTCTGCCGGAAGGTTGTAGCGCTGAATGTCTGAAGGTTTCAGCCCGATAAACTTTGCATCCGGTGTTGCGAGGAAGTCCGAGATGTGTGCAGTCTTAATCGAACCATAGGCCACCGATGCATAGATACGATATGACCACGGATCGCCATCAGTGAAGACGATGATTGGAAGATTCAGCTCCTCGTGCATGCGTTTCAGCATCCGCCTCGAAGCCCGCGTCGGCTGGCCTTTTAAGTGGAAGAGGACAACATTGTAATCCTCATCGAAGCCGTTTTCCTGCAGACGCGAAAACATACCACCAGTCTCCAGAGCAATCACACAGGATGCATCATGGTCAACCAGTTCAACCGTATCGACATTGTTCGGAATGTTGTATCCGGCTTCTCCCACATCGTCCTGGCAGTGGATGAGTTTTGGTCCCCGGCGGGTGTTTTCCCGGACCCGGATTGGTCCGAACATGGAAGCCCCGTCTTCTTCAGGGCGCATGTGGAACTGTTCACGCTGAAGCTTTGTGATGATTTCCAGGTCTTCTACCAGGTAGTTACTTTCATTCTGCGCATGAAACGCCGCCTGCTTCCATCCTTCCGAGATGTAATACATTTCTCTTAAGGTTGATGAGCGGTTTTCTGTAAGCTGCATCTTGATGAAATCAATCACATACGCCATCTTGAGCATGTGAATCGCAGACTTTGCGGTACCCGCATCGCGTGTTGACTCGCGGTCTCCGTAGGTCCACACATTCTTTTCCGCATCATGCTCAAGGTTCATCTTGGTACGCGTCGGAAGCGTGATGGAAGGGATTTCCCCGCTGTCTAACTGGTCATACCAGACCTTGGCAATCTCCATCAGGCGCTTTTTGGACGCCATATCAACTTCTCTCATATCAGGCATCGAGGTCCACCTCCACCTTCAGGTTTTCAGGAACGCCCTGCAGCTGAATCATGCCTCCTCCTGCGCCGTGATAGCGGATTTCAAAGGACTTTCCGGCATCCATGGTCGTCTTCCAGATTTTGGTAAATTCCCCGTCCATCTCTGATACGAAATCAGGCGCAATATTTGCATCCGCCGCGTTGTCGGAGGAGATGTCATAGAGCGTAATCTCCTGCGGTTTTGCGGTGTAGTTATCAATATGAAGCATAATCTCTCCTCCGGTTGTTTTCTTCTTCAAGACCACGCGGCGCATAATCCGCCCTTCAATCTGCGAGGTATCAGGGGTTGGAAGTTCAACAATTTCACCCACTTTCTGTGCAATTAAGGGGATGACCGCACAAATGGCGCGGGCCCTGTCATCCTGCAGTTTGTTCTTCTCGCGGCGGGATAAGAAAAGCTTCAGGTCACGCCCGAGCTCCTGCAGGGCAAGCGTTATCTCACGCTCGACCTCGGGAACGGATGCTACCGCATCCTTTGATTCGCTCGTAAACGGCACGTTCGTTGCCGCGACATGGACGAGGATTAAGAGTGGTCCCACGGGAAGGCCCTGCTGCTGAACGTTGTAGGTCTTCCAGTTTACGCCCTGCACCGCGTTTGTGATGGCGCACGCCCCCTGCTGATAGAGAAGCGGCACGCGGTTTGCAAAGCGGAGAAGCGTTGCCGCCCCTTCCGACTGGAGTTTTCCCCCGTAGCCGATTGCGGCCTCCACGATGAATGAGTGTCCGCCAAAGACGCTCCCGGGCCTTGTCCTCGCCTTGATAAAGTCGAGCTCAAACTCCTTTTCCATGCCTTTTACAATAAGCTCCTCGGTAATCGGCGAGAGGCACTGCGAGGCGGTAGGGGCCGGAATCTTTGTGGTCTGCATCGCATCATGGAGGTCCGAGAGTTTGTCGAGAGTAATCTTCGAGGCCTTAATATCGGGTTTGAGTTTTGCCGTAGTGCAGATCTCCATCGCGGTCTTTTCGCCGACCTTGGAGAAACTTTCGATCGGGAACTCCTTTAAGGGAAGGTCGGAGGCAGCGGTCATCCGCTTTAAGACACCAAGCTCGATACCGTACGGGTGCGGTTTGATGGCAACCGGGCACGGCGGAACCTCGGATGAGACGCGGTCAAAGACAAACGCATCATCATCAAGCTCCACGCGGAACTTTGCGTGGGGATTTACGATGGATGTGTATTTGAGGTACTCGAGAAGCTTTTTCTTTGCAGCAATGTTACTCTTAAACTCCAGCTCGACGCGGGTTCCGTGCGGAAGAATCCAGTCAATCTCCTCGTGTGAGAGGACCTCCGGCTCGTTCGTCTCGGTTTTGATTACAAGCGACATCTTATGCGCTTTGCGGGTCGCATCAGTCCTTGAAATAACAACCGTCGGCTTTCCGGTCGTAAGCTGTGCATACAGAACCGCAGCAGAGATTCCGATACCCTGCTGACCTCTCGTCTGCCGCACCTGGTGGAAGCGGGAGCCGTAGAGAAGCTTTGCATAGACCGAGGGCATCTTCTCGGGGATAATTCCCGGGCCGTTGTCTTCTACTACCACCCGGAAGACATCCTCTTTGACACGGCGGACCGAGACCAGGATATCAGGAAGCACCTGCGCTTCCTCGCAGGCATCGAGGGAGTTATCGATTGCCTCTTTTACGGTTGTAATGATTCCGCGGGTCGGGGAATCAAAACCGAGCATGTGTTTGTTCTTTTCGAAGAACTCGGCAACACTGATGCTCCGCTGTTTTTTGGCCAGTTCGTCAGCAAGTACCATTTACAACCTCATGGACAGCATCTGAAAGCGTCATCTCACGCTGCTCGGATGCTTCAAGGTTTTTGAGGGTCACCGTCCCTGCCGCTGCTTCCTTCTGCCCGATTAAGACCGCATATGACACCCCGGACTTGATAGCAGAGGAAAGCTGTGCCGAAAAGCTTCTGTCAAGAAGGTCCATTACGGCAGGGATGCCCTCTGCACGGAAGGCTGCTGCTGCCTCGTAGGCCGCATCGCGGACCTCTTTTGTCGCAATGACTGCAACGCTTTTTGCTCTCTTCGGGGCAAACTCGCCGATGGATACCGCAACCCGGTCAAAGCCTATCCCAAACCCGCAGCAGGGTGTGTCTTTTCCGCCAAAGAGGTGTGCCAGACGGTAGACGCCGCCGCCTAAAATCTGGTTTTCTGCTCCGAGGTTGTCTGCAAATCCTTCAAAGACCATGCCTGTGTAGTAGTCGAGTCCGCGGGCGATTCCGAAGTTTAAGATGATTGGAATCTTCTGTGCCTCGATGCAGGCGAAGGTCTCTTCGATTCTGGCACGCTCCGGGATATCGCCTGTTATCTTAAAGACGTCTTCCAGGGTCTGTGCGTTGATGAGACCCATTAAGGGGTCAAAGAGGTCGGTCCGGTTCAGTTCGGCAAGGGCTGCCGAGAGAAGCCCGGGGTCACGCTTGTCAAGGGCTCCCATAACCTTTTTCTGTCCTGCGGCATCGAGAGCGGATAACAGATGCTTCATCGGGGCGAGGTGCCCTACTTTTATGACGAAGCGTACGCCGGTCGATTTCAGAATGGCATACGCGGCAGCGACTGCCTCAGCGTCGGCTGCGGCGGAGTCGGCTCCGATGATTTCGCAGCCGAACTGCCAGAACTGTCGGTATCTTCCCTTCTGCGGACGCTCGTAGCGGAAGCACTCCTCAAAGTAGAACCAGCGTATCGGCTTTGGCGCCATCTGTGCCTCGTTTACGTAGGCACGGATGGTAGGGGCCGTCAGTTCGGGACGGAGGGCGATTTTCCGGTCTCCTTTGTCCTGGAAGGCGTACATCTCCCCTAAGATTCCCTCGCCGGACTTCAGGACGAAAAGCTCCTGCTCCTCGAACATGGGGGTCATTACTTCACCGAATCCGAACGATGCGGCAGTTTTTCTCATCTTCTGTTCCAGTTCGCGGCGCTGTGCCATCTCATCGGGCAGAAAGTCGCGGGTACCTCTTGGTTTTTGTATCATTATTTTTTCATCTCCCTGTTATCTTCCGGTTTCGGCCATACACCGACCCTTCTCGGGGCACTTCCGATGAAGCGCTTCCACCCGGATTCGTCTCCTTTCCAGACATTGTCCTTTTTCATTCTCGACTGCAGGTAGAGCGCGAGGAGAACGAGACCGATTCCGAGGAAGTAGAAGACCTGGTCGGGCATTCCGCAAAGTACACATCCGAACCATGCAAGCGCGGTGAAAAGAACTCCGTAGTAAGCTCTTTTCCGGTAGGTGTCGTAGCCCGTGCGGTAAAAGATACGCGCATCCCTGAGCCAGAGGAAGGATACCACGACAGCCCCGAAGATTCCGACGAATAACATCGGGTATGCTGCTAATGCTGCTGCGTCCATATATGATTATATATTTGGTCGTTAAAGCATTAAAGAGTGGGGGATTTAAGGCGGAGGAAAAAGGAGGTGTTTATTCCTGCCGCTTACTCCGCGCCGAGAATCCAGCGGCTTATGTCGCAGATATGAATCCCCTCAAAGTCCGTCGTATCACCGCGGGTCCGTGCGAGAATGTACTTCGGATACGCATCTTTTACAGAAAGCAGCGGAGCACATTCGCGCTTGAATGTCTCGGGATTTTCGATGTTGTCAGATACCTGGATGTATATCTTTTCACTTTGTTTTACCGCAACGAAGTCAATCTCTTTTCCGGAAAGGAACCCGGTGTAGACCTCGTATCCCCTTCTGAGCAGTTCCACTGCAACAATGTTTTCAAGCGTCCTTCCATAGTTCATGTTCTTTGTACCAAGCGCCGCATATCTGAATGAGTGGTCCGCAAGATAGTATTTGTCGCGGCTTGCAAGGTATCGTTTTCCCTGAATGTCGTATCTCCTGATTTTGATGATGAGGAAGGCGTTGCAGAGGTGTTCGATATAGGCTCCGATTGTTTTGTTGTTTGTCCGTGTCTTTTCGGAGATGAGTTTATCTGTGATGTTTCTGACGGAGGTTTCGCAGCCCATGGTATCAATCATGAACTCGGTGAGGCTTGCAAGGAGCGGGGAGTTTTTGATGCCGAACTTTGTTTTTATGTCGCGGACGATGAGGGTCCGGTAGACCTCCCTGATGTATCTGTATTTCTGCTCTGCGTCTTTGTAGAGGTACGAGCCTGCCATCCCGCCTTCAAGGATGTAGCGGTCGAACACCTGATATGAGTCGGTCAGTTCATAGTAGGTCATGAACTCCGCAAAGGAGAAGGGGAAGATGTTTATCTGGTATGTTCTTCCGGTAAAGAGGGTCGCAAGATCGTTTCCTGAGAGGAAGGCGTTTGAGCCGGTGATGTAGATGTCGTATGTTTCTTCTGCGTGAATCCAGCTTACCGCTTTTTCAAAGTTTTCGCAGAGCTGTATTTCGTCGATGCAGACGATGTTGTTTTTTCCCTCCTGTGTGTGTTCTTTGATATAGGTGTAGAGCGCCCGGGCTTCGAGGAGTGACTCGTACTGCTCGTTCATGAGGTTTATGTGTATGATATTATTGTTTTTGTCCGCGGAGAGGCTTGTAGTATCCCGAAATTAGTTCAGTATTTATCTGATTCTGAATCGCATCCATCACACGCAGCCCAGAACCAGCTGTTCACGTAGTTCAGGATTCTTTCC
>JAGHSU010000091.1 GCA_018065685.1 Candidatus Methanocorpusculum equi
GATAATGATGATACAAATCGGGCAGAAATACTTTATCATAAACGTATATATTTTAGCAGCTCCCGACTGTGGTTCAAGCCCGATTTCGTCAGTGATTGTTCCTTTCGCTATAAAGTACCCGACAAGAATACACAT
Source organism: Candidatus Methanocorpusculum equi (assembly GCA_018065685.1). GTDB lineage: Archaea > Halobacteriota > Methanomicrobia > Methanomicrobiales > Methanocorpusculaceae > Methanocorpusculum > Methanocorpusculum equi. The sequence goes on from JAGHSU010000091.1 coordinate 136, forward strand.
ACAAAAAGCAACTGCCGGCAGGAGCATATTTGCAAGTATTTTATCGCAGATTTCGAGAAGATGATCCCCTTCTATCTGAATCCATGAAAGAGGGCCGTATCCAAGTGATACGACCGCACCTGCTGCCATCGTAAAGAGTGTCGGCAGAAGTACCGCCATGAAACGGGACATTTTAAATCTGTCCTGCAAAGCGGTTACGATAATTTCCAGTGTTGTGAGATTTGAAGTCAGTGCTGCCAGCGTCAGAATGATAAAAAAACACAGCCCCGGCCATTCCTCCAAACGGCATCACGCTGAATATCATCGGAAGTCCTGAAAAGACCGTTCCTGAGCCAAGAACGGACGGGTTTCCTCCTACAAAGAGGAAACTTGCCGGAATTATCATGCAGCCTGCGATGATTGCGAGGAACAGGGTGAAAAACCCGGTTGTCCATGCGGAACTCATCAGATTCATCTTTTTACCTGCGAACGAACCGCAGGTCAGCATAACACCAAACCCGATTGAAAGTGAATAAAAGACCTGCCCCATTGCCGCAAGGATGGTATTCATTCCAAAGGTTTCAAAGTCCGGCATAAGGAAATATGCAAGTCCGTCAATTGCATGCGGAAGTGTCAGGCAGTATATCATTAACCCGACAAGCATAATTGCTACCATCGGCATAAGTATCTTACAGACGCGCTTGATACCTCTGGTAATTCCGAATAAACTCAATGCTCCGGTCACTATGATAAAGACTGCAAGCCACAGCAATGGCTCTCCCACCTGTGCTATGTAAGACTGGTAAAATCCCTCCTGAACCAGGGAAGCTTCCTGTCCTGTTATATACATAAAACTGTACTTTGCAAATTCCCCGCCAAGGAGGGAATAATACGGCTGTACCAGACCGAAGGTCAGAAGACAGAGTCCCCCTACAAAAGCGAATTTGGGATGAAGTTTTGTAAATGCCCCGAGCACCCCAGACTGAGTCTTTCGCCCGATGGCCATTTCGGTAATCAGGAGCGGAATCCCTAAGGCAACCAGCAGGACGATGTAGCACAGAAGAAAGAGTCCCCCGCCGTTCTGGGGCGCCATATAGGGAAAACGCCAGAGACATCCGAGACCTACCGCTGCTCCTGCTGCTGTCAGGACAAAACCGAGTTTTCCGGTAAATGCGGCTCTTTCTTCTGCCATGTGTTCTAATACGTTTGGTATCATCAGTTATAATTTAATTGCCTTTTTATCCTCAGCAGGTCAGTCCGCCATCTTTACTTTTTGCCATCTTTACTCCTTGCTTTCTTTACTCAATTTAATCAGGCTTAATCCCAAACTCAGATCATAACTGTCATCTCCCTCTCACCGCTTCCGCCGCAACCCCCTCACCCGCCACAAAACCATATCATTATCCATATTCACAACAAACATATATTCAGTTATGAACTCCTCCTCCGAAATCTGGATAGAAAAATACCGGCCAAAGACTCTCGATGAGGTCGCAGGACAAAAGGAAATTGTTGCGCGGCTTCGGATGTATGCCGCATCAAAAAGCCTTCCGCACCTGTTATTCACCGGCTCTGCCGGAATCGGAAAGACCACCTGTGCGGTTGCCCTTGCACGCGAACTGTTCGGGGACACCTGGTCGATGAACTTCCGTGAGTTAAACGCATCCGATGAGCGCGGGATTGATGTGGTACGAACCCAGATTAAGCAGTTTGCACGCACATCCCCCTTAGGAGATGCGGAGTTTAAGGTGCTCTTCCTCGATGAGGCGGATGCGCTGACAAATGATGCCCAGGCGGCTCTTCGCAGAACGATGGAAAATTACGCGGAAACCTGCCGTTTTATCTTATCCTGTAACTATTCTTCGAAGATAATAGACCCGATACAAAGCCGCTGCGCCATCTACCGGTTCAAGCCCTTAACAGAGGATGCGGTCCGTGAGCAGATGGACAGAATCGCGAAAAATGAGGGGATTTCCGTCGAAGAGAATGCATATCCTGCCATATTCTACGTGGCACAGGGGGACATGAGAAAGGCAATTAATGCGCTGCAGGGGGCTGCTATTGTCTCGGATACGGTAACCGCAGAAAACGCATATGCAGTAACATCCACCGCAAATCCGAAGGAGATTGCCGACCTTCTGGAGGTGGTCCTTGAAGGGGATTTCGAGACCGGGGTTCACATGTTGTCAGCTCTTATGTATGATAAAGGGATTGCACCAAACGAGCTTCTGATTCAGCTCTACTGTGCAGTATCTGCCGCGTCTCCTGATGTTCTTGACCGGAAAGTCAGGGCGGACTTTATCGATGCCATCGGGGAGGCGGACTTCCGTTTAAGCGAGGGGGCAAATCCTGCAATCCAGATGGATGCGCTGATTGCAAAATTTGTCAGAAGAATTCAGGTGTAGAGATATCTTTTGATATCCCCTGATATCTTTTTTCATTTCTTTTTTACCAGATAGTTTTTCTGTATCCCTTTCAGCGGCCCCTTGCGTCATCTCTTCCGCGATGCTGTAAGATGCCTTGCAAGGTGCCTCGTCCAGAATCTATTTATTCCAATACGTCCTACGTGTATCTATGGCAAAAGCAGGAGAATTTTACCAGTGCGGAAAGTGCGGAAACCTTTTCCAGATGATGGAAAACGGCGGATGCGTTCCGACAGGAGAGATGCTCAGACTCGTTGAGCCGAACACAACCGATGCAGCTGTTGAAAAGCATGTTCCGGTTATTGAAAAAATCGACGGCGGCTACAAGGTCAAGGTCGGTTCTGTTGCACACCCGATGGAGGCAGACCACTTTATTACCTTCATCATCCTCGAAACAGATGACGGTATGATTTACCAGAGGAATTTAAAGCCCGGAGACGCTGCCGAGATGACGGTTGTTACCGGTGCTAACGTTGTCAGGGCCGTTGAGTTCTGCAACAAGCACGGCCTCTGGCAGGCCTGATTCTTTTTTTTATTTTGATTTTGGGTTACAAAAAAAGTGTTTATTGTTTGTAACTATTCAAACCCTGTCTTTCACCCGTAATACAGATAAATAAGGGGTGAAGAGTTACGTTTATTGTCCCCTTATATCCACAGCACCATCCTGAACAAATCCCGAATCCCCGGACCCAGACCCACCACAATCATCACAAAGATTACCAGGTACCAGAGGACCTCAAACCCTTCCTGTCTCCGGAACTTTTCAAGAATCCAGATTGCCGGAATAAGAATAGCCGCCTTCAGCAGAAACATACTGTAACCGGTCCCCGTAAGCCCGATTAACCAGTCTCCGAGGACGTGCTGCTCATAATACTGTTTTGGATGGAGGTCAAGTGCGAAACCTGTCGCCGACGAATCGAGGAAATGACTTCCCATCAGCGCAAAATAAATCGGGTGCGTTACGTACTTCCAGCGGCAGACAAAGCGCAGGAATGCCCAGAGAAGTGCGGTTGCGGCAGCAGCAATCCCGACAACGATGGCAATAACCCCCATGTCAAAGGTCGTATACGATGCTCCGAACCAGATAAGGATGCCAAGCACCGCTGCACATGCAATAATTCCGCAGGCGGAGAACGGTTTGACATAGGTCAGTATCAGTTTCTTCTTTTCCAGCTGGTAAGAGATGAAGAGGACGATAAGTCCGAAGATCATTACCAGAATGTAGACCTGCGGTGTTGTAAAGAGAAGACGCCACGGGTACGTGATAACCGATACCCCGTTTACCACCATGTCATCGAGGACGTGGAGGAGACCTCCGAGTATGACATAGATACAGGATGAGAGCACAAATGCGGTGTTAATCGGAATCTTGTTGCGTTTAATCCAACGATAAAGTATATACAGTCCGAGAATAACTAATAATGCATAAATTATTGTCATCGGTATTGTATATCCGGAACTTTCCAGTCCGGCTACCCAGGTGAAAAACTCTTCGAACATGGTTTCAGATATGGTTGCTAATACTAATAGGATATTAAAGGATAAAACCTTTGATAAATCGCGCTGGATTCAGCTGCCGCGCGATGTTGTGGTAGGTCACGGGGTTTTATCCCAGCTTCCGACGGTTGTTGCGGATTTGTGCCTGCCGGGTCCGGTGCTTATTATCGCCGGTAAAACGACGATGCAGACCGCAGGAGTGGAGGTTTTAACGCTTCTGACTGATGCAGGATTTGATGCTTCTTCGTTAATTGTAGGAGATATCACCTATCAGAAGGTTACGCGCGTTGCAAATTATGCGCAGGCCCTTCACTCCGTGCTTCTGATTGGTGTCGGCGGAGGGCGTGTGATTGATATTGCAAAGATTGTTTCGTACAACATTGATATCCAGTTTATCAGTGTGCCTACTGCTCTTTCGCATGACGGGATTACCTCGTCGCGCGCTTCGATTCACACCGATGAAGGGGTGGTAAGTGTTGCGGCGCATCCGCCGATTGCAGTTGTTGCGGATACGGAGCTTCTGGCTCATTCCCCGAAGCGGATGACTGCTGCCGGATATGCCGATATTGTCGCAAACTATACGGCTGTTCTTGACTGGGAGCTTTCTCAGGAGAAAACCGGGGAAGCTGTCAGCGAGTATGCGATGACGCTTTCTATGATTGCTGCCGAGTTAATGGTTGAAAATGCGGATTCCATTAAGGTGTTCGATGAGAAGTCCGCGTGGACCGTGATGAAGGCCATATTTGCATCGGGGATTGCGATGAGTATTGCGGGTTCTTCGCGTCCTGCATCAGGAGGCGAGCATAAATTTGCGCATGTTCTTGAGCAGACCGTTCCGGGAAAGGTTCTGCACGGTGAGGCGTGCGGACTCGGGGCAATCATCAGTATGTATCTGCATAAGGGAAACTGGAAAAAGATCCGCGATTCTTTGTCCGCTATCGGGGCTCCCACGACTCCGAAGGAGCTGGGACTCTCTGATGAGGAGGTGATTGCAGCTGTTCTTTCCGCGAAGAATATCAGGAAGGAGCGGTTTACGATTTTTGATACGGATATCAGTGAGGCGGATGTCCGGGAAGCGGTTGCGGCGCTGTATGAGCCGTAAGGGGTAACCGGTAACAGGCCGTTTTTCCTTTTTTCCGCGAGTGGTTTGGGGGTTCCGGTAACCGGGGCGCAGCTATCTGCCCTGCGATTTAAGCAGGGCTAAGCGCGGGTGTAAAGGCTCGCGATTTGTGTAGATTTTCGGTTGCTATAAAAATCGGAGTGTTTTCAACTAACACCCCCTCCTGTTTTTCCTGTATCTATCTGCAATCTAACTGTCCTTGCCTGTTGAATCAGAGCAATAGCCTCCTCTTCTCCAATCTTCGCTGCCAGATTGAGGAACCCGTGAATTGATACTTCCCCATTCTTTTGCTATCCCTCATCTTCATACTTTTCATGATTCATGAGAAGATGCCAGATAAGGGTCAGAAGTTTTCTTCCAAGTGCAACGATAGCTTTCTTGTATCCCGCTCTCTTTTTGATTCGTTCAAAGAAAGCTGCCAGCTTAGTCCCTTTCTTCCGTGCACACCCATGTGCACACTCAACAATAATCCATCGGAGATGTTCATTTCCTTTCTTCGTTATGGCACCAGACCTGATTGTCCCCGCTGACTGGTAGATTGAAGGGACGATCCCCGCCCACGATGCCAGGTTCCCCGGTTTCATAAAATCCCTGATGTCACCTATTTCAGAAAGGATAACAGATGCTGAGGTAATTCCCATTCCCGGAATTGAACAAAGAATCCCCACCTCAGACATCTGATTTGCCTGAACATACCATGAAATGCGTTCTTCAACATCTTTCAGTTCCCGATTAATCGTATCAAGCAGGTTAAGACAGCTTCGCAGCTGTATCAACTCACTCTGATTCAGAGAGGCAGATACTGCTTTTACCAATAAATCCTTATTCGCAAATATTCCGGGAGACAACTGACAAAAGATAGTTTCAATGTTTTTCCCCACAGATAATGCCTTCAAAATCAGCATTCCGCTCTTTCCGAATATGTCGGTGGTAACCGTTGACAGATGAATATCAGAGGCATCAAGAAGATTATGAACAATA
>JAGHSU010000159.1 GCA_018065685.1 Candidatus Methanocorpusculum equi
ATACAGGATGCAACAATTGCTGCAACATATATGATGCTTGCAGCACTGCCATTCGTCTTCATACCTGCTGGATGGGCGCGTTTGATGAAGCGCAGGTAAAAGAGGTGCTTGAACTTCCGGCACATGTACGGCCTGTTGCTATTCTTTCAGTGGGAGTCGGCTCTCTTCCCGCTTCATCTCCGGAACGTATGAATCCGGAAGAACACGCCCATTATGATATATGGGATAACTAATCCCTTTTTTCTCTGGTAAATTCTCTTAATAAAAGTAATGGACCCGGCGGGATTTGAACCCGCGGCATCTACGTTGCGAACGTAGCTATCTACCCCTGATATACGAGCCCAGTTGCGTTACCATATTCTAATTCTGAAATTATTAATTCTTCGATTACATCTTTTAGACCTCTGTTCTGCCCTTCCATTTTTTGTTTTGATACGGCCTCAGATCTTCGATATTTCGGGAAGCCACTTATCAAGTATTTATACTATTCAAACCTAATATTAGTCAATAATAATGACTCCTGCAGTGCTTCAGGATGGAGAGGTCCAATATTACGCATCTCCGGTTCTGGTGAAAAATAATCAGTATTATGCGACGCTTACAAATCAGCGTCTCATCTTTGAAGGGGCAGTAACCCGTGAATTTAAAGTTATCAGCATACAGGCTGTTTATCCTGAACTGATTGAGAATGGAAATCCCGGAATAAAACTCATAATTTCCACGTCTACGGGACAGCGCGATATGATTTTGGGATTCCCGGTTGATCCGATGTTCAAAGCAGGAGAACAGCAGGCATGGATTGATGCAGTCAATAAAGCTGTTGGCGAAAAACCGTTTGCCTCGGGAACATTTGCAGGAGTTTCCCGCGAGGTGCCGCTTGGAGAAGTCCATTCACATCAAATACAGTTTAACAGTTCAAATGACGGCGATGCATATGGAATTCCCGCTGCAGGAATTCGCGCTGCTGCAAAAGATGCTGTAGTGTCTCAGACCGCAGTCTCAGTAGTCAGCCCCGGTATTTCAGGTTCTGTTCCGGATGTTCCTGAAGATACGAAGGCTTCCGAGGTGAAATTGGGACCCGGTGAATCGGTTGTTATCAGTACGGCAGGTGTTCGTGTTAAACATACATTTTATACAATATACCTTACGAACATCCGTTTGATTCTGCAGAATAATCTCGGAAAAATCGGTCGTGAGTTTGCGCTTGCCGAACTGGTGGATGCCGCTTCACTGAATTCGGATTCAGGAGAGCCGGAGATTGCAATTTCTGTCGGGATGCAGTCCGGATTAAAGCAGATGCTTGTTGCATATCCGACTGAATCTGCCAGAAATGCGTGGATGCAGCAGCTGCAGAACAGACTTCCCCGCAAAAATGTCTCCGGCGGCGGTGTTTCAGCGCAGGCTGGTACTGCAGCAGCGTCACGGGTTGGAACATTTGTTCCAGCGACAAATGAACGTGTTCTGGTTTCAACTCCTGATGTCAGAGTCAAGAATCGTCCGGTTGTTGTTCATCTGACGAATACCCGGTTTGTTGTTGATTCTGTAAACGGAGTTGTTGGTGAGTTTGCCGTAACGTCTCTTTCCCGCGCTGTGAGGATGGCAAGTGAGCTTGGAGAGCCCGGGATTGCGCTGAAAATTAAGTCCGCAAAGGGAGATCGCGATATGCATCTGGTGTTTCCGTCGTTAAATGACCGTGAGGCATGGATTGATGCACTGCAGTCTATGATTCCTGATGAAGCAGATGCAGGGATGTATGGTGCGGTTTCGACATCTCCGTATTCGGTGACAACAGTTCATCCGCGCGCAGCAGAAAATACTCAGACGATGAAATGCCCGTCATGCGGTGCAGTAAATCCTGCATCTGAGATGTATTGTGCTCTTTGCGGCAGTTCACTGCATCCAGCCAATTATTCTGCAGAGGAGTTTGATGAGCCGGTAAGCCGGAAGAAGCATAATGTCCGCCGCAGGGAGGCAGCGGAAGATGATGATGAGTCATGGCCGCCGAAGGGGCATCGGGAGAAGAGGAGGGAACCCCGCATTTCCCGTGAGAGGAGCGGCGGTTATGGTTCAGGTAAGGAGGGGAGAGGGTATACCGGGGGTGTGATTGGATTTATTTCACGCCCGCGCGATGCTTTCCAGTATTATGCACATGAACTTCCCGGGGCAGCATTTCCGACGTTTCTGCTGACAGGTGCTATCTGGGCAGTTCTTACTACGCTGCTTCTTGTGTATGTGCTTCCGAATATTTTTCCGTATGATGCAGGGCAGTTCCCGATTCTTGTATCGCTTCAGGATAATATTCTTCTGCTCGTTATCTTTATCGTGATGCTTTGGGTTATCTGGCTTGCTGCGGTGCTGCTGCATGCGGTGATTACGTCAGTTGTTGCCCATCTTTTTGAGCCGTCGGTTAAGATTTCGGAGGTTATCGCTATGACTATGCGCTGTTCTCTGACGTTTGCTGTTGTCGGATGGATTCCGCTGGTCGGTATGTTTGCTGCAAGTGTCTGGATGGCTGTTGAAACCTGGTTTGGTCTGCGTATTACGCAGGATACTTCCGGTTTCGGTGCTGCTGCAGCAGCGTTTGTAGGTATGGTTGTTGTATATGTTGTATTATTTGCTATAGGAGGAGGATTTGCATGAACTGGAATAAAGGTATGAAATGGATTGTCGCCGTGTTTGCGGTGTTAGTGCTGATGAGCGTGTTTGTTGGAGCGGTGAGTGCAGAAGGTGAAACTGCTCCGACAAATCTGAAATTAGATGCGAAGCCTGCATCGATATCTGAAGGAGAATCTGTTACATTCACTTTCTCAGCTGACGGCGCCACGAAATATTCTCTAGTATATGACGATGGAAAATCTGATAGTGGTGTTACTTCGCCAAAAACTCATCAATATGATAAAGCAGGGACATACACTGCAATACTTACTGCGTATAATGAGTCAGCCTCATCTACTAAGGATGTAAAGGTAACCGTTACTGAGAAAGTAGTTGAGCCTAAAATTATAAACTCTGTCACTGTTACTCTATCAGCATCACCTCAGGCAGGGAACTTACCATCATCTAATACGGCTACATCAAATACAGAGGGTGTTAAGTCCTCTGTATCTTCATCATGGAATCCTTCATCGAGATTTGAGGTAGGAAAGGAATACACAGTAACTGTAACTCCCGAACCCAAAGAAAATTATAAGTTTTCTTCTGAATCTACCGTTAC